>JACXUD010000070.1 GCA_014764025.1 Campylobacterota bacterium
ACCAAAAGGGCTTTGGCTCACCGAGCGTGTCTGGGAGGCTTCGATAGTCCCCGATATTTCGGCATGTGAGATTGACTTTGCCATCGTGGACGACTACCACTTCTTAAGCAGCGGCTACGATGCACACAAGATGGACGGCTACTATGTGACCGAAGAGAGCGGCATCGAACTTGGGCTCTTTCCTATTGCAAAGTCGTTGCGCTACGCTCTGCCGTTCTTTAGCGTCGAGCGTGCCATAGGGGCGATACTCGCAACGCAAAAGAGCGATAGCGGTGCGGCGATCATCTTTGACGATGTCGAGAAGTTCGGGCTGTGGCCAAAGACACATGAGTGGGTCTATGAGAAAAAGTGGCTCGAGGGGTTTGTAGAGGCAGTCTTGGCGCATGAAGCCATAGAGACGAAGCACTACCATGCGTATATGAAGCAAGCGCGCTCAAAAGGGCTTGCCTATCTTACCAACACCTCCTACTCGGAGATGGGAGATTGGAGCTTAAAACACGAACAGACCGTCGCACTTGAGAAGCTGCGAAGCACGATGGATGAGAACTACTTCAACACACTCGGTATCTCCTTTTTAAAAGGGGGGATGTGGAAGAACTTCTTTATCAAATACCCCGAGAGCAACTACCTGCACAAGCGTATGCTGCATCTAAGCCTAGAGCAGGAGAGTCTGAATAAAAGCGCGTTAGAGTCGCTCTATAAACTCCAGACCAACGACGTTTTTTGGCACGGGGTCTTCGGAGGGCTTTATCTGCCGAATCTGCGCGACAACGCCTATAGATATCTGCTGGAGATAGAGCGGACAAAAGCAAAAAAAGAGATCACGAGCGAGCTCTATGACATAGACAAAGACGGATATGAAGAGCTGAAAATTCTCACGCAAAACTACAGTGCCGTATTCTCAAGCGCTTGCGGTGCGCAGATGATGGAGTTTGGCTCGCTACAGAGGCTTTTTAACTGGCAAAACACCCTCACAAGACGCCAAGAGGCTTACCATGAGAAGCTGCACGGCACGACTGTGCAGGCACAAGAGGTGATGAAAGAGGACGAGATCGCGACGATCCACGCCGATTCACATGCCCAAAATGAAGAGCTAAAAGCCGAGCTGCTCTACGACTGGCATCAGAAGTTCTCGTTCATCGATCACTTTACGGCATGTGAAGTCGGGCTTGAGAGCTTCAAAAAACTCACCTTTGTCGAGATCGGCGATTTTGCCAACCAGCCCTTTAGCTATGAGAAGCGAAGCGGTGCGTTTATCAGAGACGGCGGTATCTATCTAGAGAGAAGCTATGCGACAAGGCTCAAGAAGAGATATACCTTTAAAGAGAAGGCCATCGAGCTGAGTCTTGGTCTGAACACAGAGTACAAAGATGAGCTTCACTACGCCTGCGAGATGAATTTTCACTTCGCGCATCCAAAAAAGGTTCTCTTTAACGGCAGGCTTTTAGAAGAGGGGCTCAGTGAGAGAGGCATTAAAGAGCTTTTGATCGAAGATGATTTCACATGCCAAAAGATCAAGATCACGCTGAGCACTGAGGTGGATTTTTTTGCCTACATCTTCAGCACCGTCTCACGGAGCGAACTTGGCTTCGAACGAGTGGCACAGGGGGTGAGTTTTCTCTTCTCATCTTTGCTTAAAGAGAAGATGGAGCTTAAGGTGAAGATGGAGCTGCTAGATGTCTGAGATACGACTAGACCGCATCCACAACCAGTATGTCGTGATGGCGCCGGAGAGGCTGCACCGCCCCAATATCTCTCACAGCGTGTTGAAAAAGTCTGCGCAGAGCTACACCTGCCCCTTCTGTGAATCCAACGAAGGGCTCACGCCGCCGGAGATCTATGCCCTGCGAAACAACACTCCGAATAGTTCGGGCTGGAAGACGCGGGTCGTGCCAAACCTCTATAAAGCCGTGCAGATAGAGCTAGAGGATACCTCGAAGCGAGAGGGGATGTTCGAGTCGATCCCCGGCGTGGGAGCGCACGAGATACTTATAGACTCTCCTTGCCACGAGTGCGATCTAAGCGATATGAGCGAAATAGAGATAGAGAATTGGCTTCGAAGCATGATAATCCGAATGGAGGATCTGCAAAAAGATCGCCGCCTTATCCATCTGAGTATCTTCAAAAACTTCGGCGCCAATGCAGGGGCAACACAGGAGCACCCTCATACGCAGATATTGGCACTTCCTATCATGCCGCAAAACGAGCTGATATTTTTAGAACGCAACATGAAGTACTACCGCCGTCACGGGCGCGGCATCATCGAGGATATCGTAGAGAACGAGCGTGCCGCAAAGAGCAGGATAATAGACGAGGTGGGTGACTTTAGCGCCTTTTGTCCCTATGCGAGCGCCTTTCCCTTCGAGGTGATGATAGCGCCGCTTGGAAATATCAGGTCGCTCAATCTCTGCAGCCGCAAGCAGATAGCCGATCTTTCGGCACTCATAAAGATAACATTCGGCGCACTTGCCAAACAGCTCGGGCGTTTTGACTACAACCTCTATTTTCATCTCGCTCCGCTCAATGAGAACTTCGAGAACGAACCCTATATGAGCAGCATGAGCAAGAACTACCGCTTCACGCTTCGCATCACGCCGCGCATCTATCGGCTAGGCGGTTTTGAGATATCAAGCGGGATGGCCATCAACTGCGTGATGCCCGAAGAGTGTGCAAAACTCTTAAGGGGGAGTTTATGAGACTCCTCTTTGCCGCAAGCGAGATATTTCCCTATGCAAAAAGCGGCGGATTGGCAGACGTGGCCGATGCGCTTCCTACGGCACTCGCTTCACATGCCGAAGTAGCTCGCGTGATGCCGCTGTATGGATTTATGCCCAAAGAGGGGTTGCGACTCCATGAGAGCTTTTCGCTCTTAGTGGGGGACATAAGCTATAAGATTGAGATACTTTGTAAAGATTCACATGCCATAAAAGATTATTTCGTGGCATTTGAACTACTCAGCGCGACGCAAAAGGCTTACGGCAACGAGCAGGGAGACTACGCCAACAACGACCTGCGGTTTGGAATATTCTGTGCGGCGGTCGTGGAGCTTGCCGCGCGCCTTAAGGTGGATATTTTGCATCTCAATGATTGGCAGTGCGCACTCTGCGCACTCTTTGCAAAAGAGCAAAAGAGGAGTTTCAAAACGCTCTTTACCATCCATAACCTTGCCTATCAAGGTGTTTTCGAGCGGAGTTCGCTGGAGCGTCTTGGGATCGATGCGAGCTATTTTCACATGGACGCTTTGGAGTTCTACGGCAAGGTGAATTTTATGAAAGCCGGCATCGCTTATGCCGACGCCATCACTACCGTTAGCCCAAGCTACGCTAAAGAGATCCTCACCCCGGAGTTTGGATGCGGGCTAGAGGGATTTTTGAAACTCCACGCATCAAAGCTCAGCGGTATCCTAAACGGCATCAACCAAGAGCTCTTCGACCCCTCCAAAGATATGCTTCTGCCATGCAGATACGGCAGTGCAAACATGCAAGAGAAGTACAAAAACAAGGTCGAACTGCTCAGAGACTCTAGGCTCAAAGACCCAAGAAAGCCGCTCTTTGTGATGGTCTCTCGGCTTGTGGCGCAAAAAGGGGTCGAACTGCTTTTAGAGTCCATTGAGGAGCTCTTGGCCCAAAAACTCAACCTCTACATCATCGGCGAGGGTGAAGCGAAATATAGGAAGAAGTTTGTCGAGCTGGCAAAAGAGTACCCTAATTTCGATTTTTTTGAGGGGTACGACGAACCCCATTCACACCGACTCTACGCCGCCGCGGACTTTTTGCTGATGCCCTCGATCTTTGAGCCGTGCGGGCTCAATCAGTTCATAGCCATGCGCTACGGGGCGATTCCTATCGTGCACAGCGTGGGCGGACTCAAAGACAGCGTCTTTGAAGAGGAGGGAAAATGCGGTAGAGGCTTTGTCTTTGAGAAACAGACCAAAAAAGAGTTTATGGAGGCTATCAAACGCGCACTCGATCTGCGTTCAAAACGTGCCGCCTTTGATGCTATGAGGGCAGAGAATATGGCATGTGACTTCTCGTTCGAGCCAAGTGCGCTTGAGTATATGAAGCTCTACGGGAGTCTTTTATGATCCTAGGCGTCGATGCGGGGGGAACCTATCTTCGAGCCGAGCTCTATAAGGGTGAAAAGCTTGTGTCGCGTTTTCAAAAAAAAAGTGCACAGATAGCTCTGAGCGCCTTTTTAGAATCGATCATCCAAGAACACGAAGGCATAGAGGGCATCGGCATCTCATATGCGGGGCAGGTGCATAAAGGGGTGATCCTCGGTGCGCCCAACATCAAGGTCGATGAGGCGAACATTGCGGCATATTTTAAGAGCAGATACGGCATTGAACTCTTTATAGAGAACGATCTCAACTGCGCCGTTCTTGCAGAGGCTTCGGCATGTGAAAGCGAAGACATCTGTGCTTTGTATGTGGGTACGGGGATTGGTCTGGGTGCTATAAGCGGCGGCAGACTTATCCGCGGAGCATGGAGCGTGGCGACGGAGGTGGGGCACATCCCTTATAAAAAAGCCCCGTTTGTATGCGGGTGCGGCAGGGATAACTGCCTGGAGCTCTACGCATCGGGATCGGGGCTTGCCAAGTGGCTTGAATATTACGATCTTGAGCCCGCAATGACGCTTGAGTCACTTCAAAAGAGCGAAGATTCACATGCCAAAATAGTCTATGAGAACTTCATAGAAGCTCTTCTTTTTGGGTGTGGAACGACCGTGACGCTTTTAAACCCAAGCGTGCTCGTGCTTGGAGGCGGCATCATAGAGGCAAACCCGTGGCTTTGCGATATCATCAAAAGAGGAGTCGGTGAGGTCGCGCTTGGCGGCTCTTTGCTTCATCTTCAGATCAAACAAACTTCACTTCAAAACGCACCGCTTCGGGGCGCACTTTTACTAAAGGATTATCAATGAGCGATAAAAAATTAAATATCCTATTTGCGGCATCGGAGGTCGCAGGTTTTGCCAAGACGGGCGGGCTGGCCGATGTGGCCGCGGCTCTTCCAAAAGCACTCAAAGCAAGAGGGCACAACGTTATCGTCGTGATGCCGCGCTACTACAAAATAGACCCTGCAAAACTGACCAAACTCCCCGCACCCCTTGGCGTGCCGATGGGAATTATGGGCGAGTTCTGGGCGGGGGTTTACACCACCAAACTTCCAGGAAGCGATCTTGATATCTACTTTATCGATTATGAGGAGTATTTTGGCAGAAGCGGTCTTTACGAGGATGAGCGCGGAGCCTACAGCGACAACGACAACCGCTTTATCTTCTTCAGCAAAGCGGCTCTGCAGCTCTGTAACTATCTGCACTTCACACCCGACATCATCCATGCCAACGACTGGCACACCGCCGCGATGCCGCTGCTGGCTCAAACCCGCTTTGTCCACGATTTTCGATATGCGGCAAGCGTGCTGACCATCCACAACCTGCAGCATCAGGGCAACTTCTATAAAGGGGTGATGGATGTTTTAGAGGTCGGCTGGGAGCACTTTAATTCACATGAGTTCGAGAGCCATGACCGCGTCAATCTGCTCAAAGGCGGAATTTCACATGCCGATGCCATCACGACAGTTTCGCATAAATATGCCGATGAGATACAGACGCACGAGTTTGGATTCGGTTTAGAGAATCACATCCAAGCGCACGCATACAGACTTTACGGTATTTTAAACGGCGTCGATTACGACGAGTGGAGCCCGGCAAAAGATGAACTCATCGCCAAAAAGTACGACTTCGACTCGCTTGAGGGCAAACTGGAGTGCAAGCGCGCGCTTCAAAAGCATTTCGGGCTGGAGGTGCGTGATGATGTTGCACTGATCGGTTTTGTGGGGCGTTTTGCGGAACAAAAAGGGATAGGACTGATCGCTGGTGTTATTCGCGGAATACTCGATCTGAATGTTCAAGTGGTGATGCTGGGTACGGGCGAGAAGTGGGCCGAAAACCTTTTTGGTGCACTTTCACACGAGAGAAAGAATTTCGCGCTTCATGTGGGCTACTCGGACGCGCTTGCGCATCAAATAGAGGCGGGGAGCGATATGTTCTTGATGCCTTCGCTCTTTGAGCCGTGCGGGCTCAATCAGATATACAGCCTTCGCTACGGCACGCTCCCGATCGTGCGTGCAACAGGCGGCTTGGATGACACGATAGAGAATTTCGACAAAGAGAACAATAGCGGCAACGGCTTTAAGTTCTACGACGCTACGCTTGAAGCGCTCTACTATACGGTGCGCTGGGCGATAGAGAGCTACTATGACGAAAAAGAGTCGTTTATCGCAATGCAAAAACGTGCGATGCAACAGCACTTTAGCTGGGACGATGCGGCAAGCGGTTACGAGGCGGTCTATGCCAAGGCGCTTGAGCGCCGCAGAGGTTAGGACGATGTCTGTTTTTTATGACGTAAGCCGATTTAGCGAGTTTGATATCTATCTCTTTAAAGAGGGAACGCACACGAAACTCTATAATCATCTGGGTGCGCACCTGATGCAGCGTCAGGGCAAAAGCGGCGTCTATTTCGCGCTCTGGGCGCCAAATGCGCTTAGCGTGAGCGTGCGGGGCGACTTTAACGGCTATGACCTCTCATCGCATCCGCTGAAGGTGCGTGAGGATGGCTCGGGTATCTGGGAGGGGTTTATAGAGGGTGTTCACGAGGGTATGACTTACAAATACCATATCACCACCTCACAGCCAAACGCCAACCCCGACAAGGCCGACCCTTTTGCCTTTAGTGCCGAGCTCGCGCCCGCTTCGGCCTCGAAGATAGCGCGCCTTGCCATGCATGAGTGGAGAGATGCAAAATGGATGAAAAGCCGTGCAAAGCACAACTCTCACAAAGCCCCGATCTCGATCTATGAGGTGCATCTTGGTTCGTGGAGGCGTGATCCAAACGAGCCGCAGCGCCTGCTTAGCTACCGCGAGATCGCACCACAGCTTGCCAAATATGCCAAAGAGACGGGCTTTACCCATGTCGAGATCATGCCCATCACCGAGTACCCTTTCGAGGGCTCTTGGGGGTATCAGGTGACGGGTTACTTCGCACCAACGGCGCGTTACGGCTCTCCGCAGGATTTTGCCTACTTTGTGGATGTACTGCACCAAGAGGGGATAGGGGTCATCTTGGATTGGGTTCCATCGCACTTTGTAACGGACGGGCACGGGCTTATCAATTTTGACGGCACATGCTTGTATGAGCACGCCGACCCGCGCAAAGGCTACCATCCCGAGTGGGGGAGTGCCATCTTCAACTACGACCGCAACGAGGTGCGTGCCTTTTTGGTCAGCTCGGCGATGTTCTGGCTGGAGCACTACCATCTTGACGGCATCCGCGTCGATGCGGTCGCCTCGATGCTCTATCTTGACTATGCCCGTAAAGAGGGCGAGTGGGTGCCAAACGAGGACGGCAGCAACGTCAACCGCGGCGCCGTGCAGTTTCTAAAGGAGCTTAACACGGCTGTTTACGGCGAGTTTGACGATATCATGATGTTCGCCGAAGAGTCCACCAACTACTCGATGGTGAGCCGAAGCGTCTCACAGGGCGGGCTTGGTTTTGGCTACAAATGGAACATGGGGTGGATGCACGATATCCTCAAATATATGAAGGTCGATCCGCTCTATCGCGAACACCATCACGGCAACCTCACCTTTAGTTTCGTCTATATGTTTAACGAGAACTACGTCCTGCCGCTCAGCCACGACGAGGTGGTGCACATGAAGGGCTCGCTCATCGGCAAGATGCCGCTTTCACATGCCAAAAAGTTCGCCAATCTGCGTTCGCTCTTTGCGCTGATGTTCGCGCATCCGGGCAAGAAGCTTCTCTTTATGGGCGGCGAGTTCGCGCAGTTTGCCGAGTGGAACTATATGCAGAGTCTCGATTGGCACCTGCTTGAATACCCCGAGCACAAAGGGGTGCAAAACCTTTTGGCAAGACTCAACGAGCTCTATAAGAACGAACCATCACTCCACTACAACGATGTGGAAAAGGCGGGGTTTAACTGGATAGACGAGAACGACTACCGCGCCAACGTCATCTCTTTCGTGCGCAAAGGGGCAAGGAGTCATGCGCCGCTTATCATCGTCTGTAACTTTGCCGATAAGGAGCATATCGGATACACGATAGGCATCGACAAAGAGGGCGAATATGAGGAGATTTTTACATCCGATGATGCGAATTTCGGCGGTGAGGGTAAAAGGAATGCTCTGCTATTAACGTCCAAAGAGGCGTGCCATGGGCGTAAGTACAGCCTTAAACTCAATCTTGCTCCGCTGAGCGTGGTTTATCTTAAAAGGGTGAGAAAGTGATGAAGATAGACCCAAAGATAGATGCGAGCTGGCGAGAGGTCTTGGCTGAGGAGTTTACAAAGGAGTATTTTGTTCACCTTAAAGCTTTTTTGATGCACGAGCAGCAAAACCATACTGTTTACCCAAAAAACCGCGATATCTTCAACGCCTACAACTCCACCCCGTTTGATAGCGTCAAAGTGGTCATCTTGGGGCAAGACCCTTACCACGGGGCGAATCAGGCGCACGGGCTATCATTTTCGGTGCAAGAGGGCGTTGCTTTTCCGCCCTCATTGCAAAACATCTTTAAAGAGCTCGTAGATGATATAGGGTGTGCTATGCCGCGCAGCGGAAATTTGAGCAAATGGGCGGAACAGGGGGTCTTTTTATTAAACACCGTTCTCACCGTTCGCGCAAGTCAGGCGAATTCGCACCAAAACCAAGGGTGGGAGCACTTCACCGATGCGACGATAAAGGCGTTAAATTCACATGCCAAAAACATCGTCTTTATTTTGTGGGGAAGACCCGCGCAGAGCAAAGCGAAGCTTATCGACACAAGCAAGCATCTCATCATCGCTTCGCCGCACCCTTCGCCACTCTCGTCATACCGCGGCTTCTTCGGATC
>JACXUD010000298.1 GCA_014764025.1 Campylobacterota bacterium
ATCGCCGTAGCTTTAGCTATGGCTCTTCGCGTCGCCTTGACTTAAGCAAAAATCTCCTAAAGCTAAAGCCGCGTAGAGTTTTTAGAGGTGCCCTTAAATAATATTCACGCCTTTAGCAAAGTTCATCGTGACACAGTGGAGCGAGCCGTGCTGGCGAACAAGAACGGAGCAGTCCACCCCGATTATCTCGCGATCCGGCATCGCTTTTGCAAATATCTCGAGTGCTTCGGCATCTTCATCCACGCCGTATGTCGGCACGATCACGCCGCCGTTTACGAACAAGAAATTCGCGTAGGTTGCCGGAAGCCTCTCATTGTCATACCAAAGCTCGCTTGTCATCGGCAGGGCGATAAGTTCAAAACCGTGTGACTTCTCGAGCGCTTTGAGCTCATCTTCCATCTTTTTAAGCGCTTCGTAGTGCTCATCCTCTTTGTTCGTGCACTCTACGTACATAATGCGTTTTTCATCTATGAAACGTGCCAACGTGTCGATATGTGAGTCGGTGTCATCTCCTGCGAGGTAGCCGTGGTTAAGGTATATGACCTCTTTTGCACCGAGAGTCTCTTTAAGGTAGTCCGTTATCTGCTCTTTGTTCATCTCTTTGTTGCGGTTTGGGTTGAGCAGACACTCCGCAGTGGTGAGGATGATGCCCTCATCGTTGCTCTCCACGCCGCCGCCCTCTAGAATGAAGTCGTAGCTTTTTACGGGTGCAGAGTAGTGTTTAGAGATCGCTTTGCTCATGGCGTTGTCAAGCGCGGCATCGAACTTGCCGCCCCAGCCCGTAAAGATATAATCCGCCAAGTGGATCTTGCCATCCTCTTCCACGCACAGCACTGAGCAGTCGCGCGCCCATGTGTCGTTTGTCTGGTACTCTACGAAGTTGAGGTTCTTGTGAGGTGCGAAGAGCTCGCTGACGCGTTTTACGTCGTCACACACCACCAGACACTTTTGAAACTCGGTGATAGCGTTGATGATATCTATAAAAGTATCCTCCGCCTCTTCAAGATAATCGGCCCAATCGCTCTGTGCGTGGGGAAAGATGATCTGTGTAAAACTCTGCTCTTTGAACTCCGCTATAAATCTTTTCGACATGATATAATTCCTTTATGGCTTATATAAAACTCAATAAAAATAATTTTTTTAATAACCTCGACATTATTACGACACTAACCAAAACAAAAGATAAAATCGCCCTTGTATTGAAGGATAACGCATACGGGCACGGGCTTTTGGAGATGGCCTCTTTGGCATGTGAATATGGTATCAAACGTGCGGTGGTGCAGCACTGCGACGAGGCGCAGAGGATATCGCATCTTTTCGAGTATATCTTGGTGCTTGCAGATATGCCGACATGCTCTAATGGTCGCGTTCGCTACACAATCAACGACATCGACGCCATCGCAGACTTTCCGCAAGGAACAAAGGTCGAGCTCAAAGTCGATACGGGAATGCACCGCAACGGCATCGCTATGGATGAACTCGCAGAGGCTTTTTCGGCCATCAAAGATGCAGGGCTTATTTTAGAGGCTGTTTTTACCCATCACCGCAGTGCCGATGAACTGAGCTCAGAGTGGTTTTGGCAAAGCGAGAAGTTTGCCAAGGTAAAAGAGCAGGCTCAATCTTTGGCATGTGAATT
>JACXUD010000071.1 GCA_014764025.1 Campylobacterota bacterium
CCTCTTAGCTTTGGCTAGGAGGTGCGAGCCCCTCCTATAAATAGAGTAAAAATTGCTCCTTCTAAAATCGCACGTAGAGTTTTTAGAGGTGCCCTTATATCAAAAGGCTCAGAGTTGCCGATATCGCGAAGCGTAAACTCTTGCGGGCGGTAGTTTTGAATATAAAAAGGGGCCTTGTATCCGTGATGCGCCAAAAAGCGGCACATCTGCGAAAGATCGTCGTAGCTTAAGAGTTTGGAGTGGTAGGTGGTGCGCACCTCAAAGGCGATTTTGCGGCGAAGCAAAAAACAAAACGACTCCTCGAAACTCTTAAAAAGATGCGAATGAGTGATGCTATAAAAAGTTGAGCCGGGCGCTTTAAAATCGAGCGCCACACAATCAAGCAGGGGTGCGAGACGTTGCAGCATTTTTGGGTTCGAGCCGTTGGTGTCGAGTTTGATGGCAAAGCCCTTTGATTTGATAGCGCGGCATAACTCATAAAGGCGCGCGTAGCGGGTCGGCTCACCGCCGCAGAGAACGACCCCTTCTAAAAGCCCTCTGCGCGAATCGAGAAAATCAAGCACCGCCTGCTCCTCTATATGCGTGTGGTCGTCAAGCACGATAGAGAGGTTGTAGCAATAAGCACAGCGCATATTGCAGCCGCTAAACCAGACGATACACGCCGGCAAACCCTCAAAATCTTGCAGCGTAAATGGGGTAATATCGCAGATACTACTCATGTGCTAAGAGTGCGTCGCACTGTGGGCAAAATTCGTGTTCGCCCGCTAGATAGCCGTGGATAGGGCAGATAGAAAAGAGCGGCGTAACGGTGATATAGGGCAGACGGTAGTTGTAGATGACGTTCTTTACAAACCGCTTCGTCGCCTCGGCAGAGCTGAGACGCTCGCTCATATAGAGGTGCAGCACCGTTCCGCCGGTGTATTTGCACTGAAGCTCGTCTTGCAAAGAGAGCGCTTCGAATGGATCATCGCTAAAGCCAACGGGAAGCTGTGATGAGTTGGTGTAGTAGATATTGGGCGGCGTGCCGGCTTGGATAATGCCCTTATAGCGTTTGGCATCCTCTTTGGCAAAACGGTAGGTCGTCCCTTCGGCAGGGGTGGCTTCAAGGTTGTAAAGATTGCCGCTGCGCTCTTGAAACAGAGCGATTCGGGCACGGATATACTCGAGTGTTTCAAGCGCAAAAGCGATCCCCTCTTTGCATGTGAGATCAAAAGCATCACCGCTGAAGTTGCGCAGCATCTCGTTGATGCCGTTGACGCCGATCGTAGAGAAGTGGTTGTTGAAGTTGTGCAGATAGCGTTTGGTGTAGGGGTAGAGCCCCTGCTCAAAGAGGCGATTGACGACGACGCGTTTTTTTTCGAGCGTGCTATAAGCGATCTCTAGGAGTCTATCAAGCGCCCCATAGAGCGCCTCTTTATCCCCTTTGTGCAGATACCCAAGACGCGCCATATTGATCGTCACGACCCCGATGCTGCCCGTCATCTCGGCACTGCCGAAGAGCCCGCCGCCGCGTTTTAGGAGTTCGCGCAGGTCAAGCTGCAATCGGCAGCACATACTTCTCACATGCCCGGGTTTGTAGGCGTTTGGGTTCTGGGCGAGATTGCCCGATTCGTCGCGGATATATTGGCTTCCCACGAAGTTTTGAAAGTAGGCGCTCCCTATTTGCGCGGTGTTCTCGAACAACACATCGCAGTTCTCGCCCTTGAAATCGAAATCTTCGGTGATATTGACGGTGGGAATGGGAAAGGTAAAGGGCTGGCCACTTGCATCACCCTCGGTGAGGATCTCGAAAAAGGCGCGGTCGATACGCTTCATCTCCTCATGAAAGTCTCTGTAGGTCATCTCTTCAAGCGATGTGAGACTACTATTGCGGCTCTTGGCGGCGGCGAGCAGCTCCGCATCCTCTAGGCCGCTAAAGAGGTGGCGCTGATGACGTGTGGGTATCTGATCGGCAAGATCACTCGGCACGCTCCAGTCTATGGTGACGTTGGTAAAGGGGCTCTGCCCCCAGCGTGATGGCACATTGAGGTTATAGACAAAGCCTCTGAGCGCTTTTTTGAGTTCATCTTGGGTAAGTTTGTCTTTGAAAAGATAGGGCGCAAGGTAGGTGTCAAAACTGCTAAAGGCCTGCGCACCAGCCCATTCGCTCTGCAAAATACCCAAGAAGTTCACCATCTGCCCAAGCGCTTCGCGCAGGTGGTTTGGCGGGCGGCTCTCGACCCTGCCGCGCACGCCGTTGAACTCCTCATCCAAAAGGGCTCGAAGGCTCCACCCCGCGCAGTAGCCGCTGAGGTTGTCGAGGTCGTGGATGTGGATATTACCGTTGCGGTGGGCGTACCCCTCGGCCTTGTCGTAGATCCTATCGAGCCAATAGTTGGCCACGAGTTTGCCTGCAAGGTTGTTGACAAGCCCCGCGTTGGAGTAGCTGATATTGGCGTTGGCGTTGATGCGCCAATCCTCTTTGTTGATATACTCCTCGACGCTGCGGGTGGAATCGACAAAGGTGGTGGAGTCTATATTTTCGCAGAACTTCTCGCGCTGGAGTTTGTGCAAAAAACGGTAGGTGATGAAGGATTTAAGCACCTCGAAGTGGTTGTGTCGGTGCAAAAGCAGCTCTATAGCGTCTTGGATCTTCTCGACCTCAAGCAGCTCCTCATCCTCAATCTCTTGCATCAGCTCTTCGAAAATAGCGGGGTCGTATTTTTGCGAGCGGCTTGCAAAGGCCTTTTTGATGGCATCCTCTATCTTAAAAGAGTAAAACTCCTGAGTCGAGCCGTCTCTTTTAAGAATGGTGCGTCTCATTTGTTTACCGCAGATTTTTCAACAAAATATCTGCGCTCTTTGTGTTCACCTTTTTTACCGATGTTAAAGCTCTCTATTGGGCGGTGGTAGCCCATGACCCTTGTATAGACGATACATTTGGTGCGTGTTTGCGGTTGCATCTCTTGCTCCTTGAAGTGGTTGAAATCGAATGAATTATAGAAAAAAGAGTGAAGTTATTGTGTGATGTATGTCAAATGAATTCACATGCCAAAAGATTTTGTATTTAAGCTTTTCAATGTTTGCAACAAGTTAAAATATTCGACATATAAATTTTAAAGGAAGTAGTGTGGAGCTGTTTGATCAATTTAAAAAAGATATTCCCGATAACTCGATTTTATGTTCTAACGCTGCTGATATTGTGCTCTCTCAATACAACGCAGATGAGATTAAAAAGAGTTTTTCTGCTCTTGTTAACACAATGCAAGATGAAATTTATCGACAATACTTGATCGCACAAAAGAGAGCAGGACAAAAAGTAATCGATGATGTTATACGTCAAAGCGGCAGTATCGATTTTGAGAGTTTAAATTCATTTTTTATGTCAATTTTTCAATCAAGAAAAAGTCGTGCAGGTAAAGCGTTTGAATATATCATACGTGAAATGTTTATGCGATTATCGTATCCTTTTGCCGAACAGGTAAATGTCAACGGTGCAACACCTGATTTTATTATGCCATCTGAGGAGTATTTCAGAAAAAGACCTTTAGATACTATTATTTTTACGGCAAAGCGAACGTTACGTGAACGTTGGCGGCAAGTTGTTACCGAAGCCAATCAAGGTTACAGTTTTTTTCTTGCAACCATAGATACAAAAATTGCCCCAAACCAACTCAAACAAGCGGCTGAACATAAAATATATATCGTAGTTCCTCAAAGTATCAAAAATGAGAATACTCACTATCAAAATGCCTACAATGTTCTAAGTTTTGAAGAGTTCTTTGAACATCATCTCGATCCCTCACTTAAGCGCTGGAAAATATAATATGGCAAATTGCAATTAATTTTTTTTCCGGGTCAAATGTGTGATAATATTTGCTTAGTTTTACCTAGGAAAATATATTATGCTTGACGACACACAACTACTTCATAAACTTCTTGAAATATACGATCAAAAATATCTATCTCTTTTTTTAGATGAACTTGGTGATGATAAATGGAGTAGAGAGAAGATTAATAGGTGGGTTAACGGTAAAACGAAAGAGAAGTTTTCTCGAAAAGAGTACGAACATCTGCTTACTCTTTTACCGAAGCCAAATCTACAAGCATCACATGAGTTTACGTTTATTGATCTTTTTGCCGGTATCGGCGGAATACGCAAGGCATTTGAAAATGTCGGCGGAAAGTGTCTGTTTACTAGTGAATGGAATCCATACGCTATAAAAACTTATAAAGCCAACCACTATAATGATGCAGATCATATCTTTAATGAAGACATACGCGATATTACCCTAAGTCAAAATCATGAGATATCTAATGAAGAGGCCTATAAGCATATCAATAGTGTTATACCGGACCATGATGTTTTACTCGCTGGTTTTCCATGCCAACCGTTTTCTATCGCAGGAGTATCGAAAAAAAATTCTTTGGGTAGATCTCATGGTTTTGAGTGTCAAACACAAGGAACGCTTTTCTTTGATGTTGCCAGAATTCTTGCTGCAAAAAGACCAAAAGCATTTTTGTTAGAAAACGTCAAAAATTTAAAGAGTCATGATAAAGGGAAAACTTTTCAGATTATTATGCAGACGTTGGATGAACTTGGGTATTGGGTCGCCGATGCAAATGTTGAAAAAAATGTAAAAGATCCAAAAATTATTGATGCGCAACACTTCTTGCCACAGCATCGTGAACGGATTGTACTTGTAGGGTTTAAAAAAGAGCTCAATGTTCATCATGGATTTAGTTTGCAAAAGATTCGATCGTTTTTTCCTGATAAAGTTATTACTTTAGGAGAAATTTTAGAACCTGAGAAGCAAATCGATGAACAATATATCCTTACTCCAAAACTATGGGAATATCTTTGGAATTATGCTAAAAAACATAAAGAAAAAGGAAATGGATTTGGTTTTGGTCTTGTACAAAGAGAGAGCATAACAAGGACTTTATCGGCAAGATATTATAAGGATGGCTCTGAAATACTAGTGGATCGAGGGTTTAATTTTAATATGGATTTTCATGACAAAGTCAATATGCAAAATAGACCCAGACGATTAACTCCAAGAGAATGCGCAAGATTAATGGGGTTTGAAAAGCCGGGGGAATCAAATTTTAAAATTCCTGTTTCAGATACACAAGCGTATAAACAATTTGGTAATTCTGTTGTTGTACCGGTTTTTGAAGCGGTTGCAAAACTTATGAAAACACATATAGTATCTGCGATTGAAAAAGAGAAGATTGAGCTAGAGTCCTTTAGATATTCGGCTTAGGCTTGTTTTCATATTGGACTTCTTGCAAATGAATTCACATGCCAAAAGAGTTTGGCATGTGAAAAGGGTTTAGGCTGCTTTTTTCGCCAGATAGACCTTTTTAAAGGTGTCGATAAAGAGAATGAACGAGCCTAGAATCATCATACCATCAGGCAGAATTCTAAACCACATCCAGCCGCTCATCGCCTCTAAAAGTTCGCGGCTTCTTGCGGCATAGTAGCCAACCGTGTGTGCCGTAGCGGTCTGTTCTATTCCGATAATCATCGTAGGCAGAGCGTAGATGACCACACCGATCGTGATAAGCCAAAAGGCGATTTTACTCCACTTCTCATCCCACTCTAGCCCTTTGGCAAGCGAGTTTGCACGCGCCGCCATATAGATAAAGGCGATCGAGATATACCCAAAGGCGCCCAAAAGCGCAACGTGAGCGTGCGGCATAATGAGATAGGTACCGTGCGAGTAGTAGCTAATGGTCGGCGTGTTGATGACCATTCCCAAAAATCCAGCCCCGAACCAGTTTAAAAAGGCACTCCCCGCAAGCCACATAAACGGTACACCGAAATCAAAACGCCCGCCCTCTGATTTAATGTGGTTTTGCTCTTTGATCGCTTCGATCATTAAGAGTGCAAGCGGCAGTGGCTCTAGCGCCGAGAAGATACCGCCGATGGCGATCCAATACTCGTCAAGCCCTTGCCACCAGTAGTGGTGACCCACCCCAAGCGTGCCGCTCATCATAATAAGTGCGAGCTCAAAAAGCATCACCTTCTCTGCCGTTTTTTCGCGAACAAGCCCAAGAGCTACCGAAAGATAGGCGATAACCCCAGCCGCAAAGAGCTCAAATGTCAGCTCGACCCACAGATGTACAACCCACCAGCGGTAGTAGTCATCCACCGTGAAGTTCGGGACGATTTTATGGATCGGGTACATCCCCGCGATGTAGAGGGTCGCGATACCAAACGCCGACCAGATGATGGTACCGATAAGCAGGCGGTTCCCTTTGGCGTTGCGGATGGTGCTATAGACCATACCAAACCAAAGCACAAGCCCCAGGACCAGCCCGATATCCCAGATTCTGCCGAGGTTGAGTAGCTCACGCCCCTCGTTGCCCAGCCAAAACCATGTATCGCGCATATAGCCTTGAGCACCCATATAGATACCCACAAGTCCGCCGACACCCACGACCAAAAGTGCGACCCACAAAAGGTCAACCAGACGAGGAAAACGAAGATCTTTGCCCGCAACGATAGGCGCGATAAGCAAGCCGCCCACCAGCCAGCCCACGGCAACCCAAATAATCGCTACATTGGTGTGCAGCGCGCGCGTGACGTTAAAGGGCAAAATATCTTGCGAGATCAAAAAGTGATCGGTCGGGTCGGCGTAGATGTGCGCCAAATAGCCTCCCAAAACCATCTGCACCAAAACAAACAGAGCCACGATAGGGATATATTTGAGCAGCTTCTCTTGAGAGGGAAATATCTTGGTGATACGAAGCGGCTGGGCCAATTCGCCGTCTTGGTGCTCTTTGTTGAAGATATACTCATAGGCTAAAAAGACGATGAGAATCGTTAATGCCCAAAGCAGCAAAAACTCGACCAAAGAGACAAAGTGGCTCGTAAAGGTGAGGTCTTGATCTAGTAGCGGCTCGGGTGGCCAGTTATTCGACCATGTACGCCCATCATCGGTATTTGGGCGAAGGCTTGAGGCAACCAGCTGCGACCAGTCAAAAAATGCGGCGATAAGTTTGGCCTCGTCTTGGCGGATGATGCCCGCTCTCCATGCGCGCTCATGGTCGCCTTTGACTAAAAACTCTACTAAATAGTCGCGGTTGGCTTTAAAGGCACGTGCAGAGGCCTCGGTATAGATTACGCCATTTTCTTGCAGGCTTGTTTGTACTTTTACATCTTCGATCACTCGTGCTTTGACGGCGGCTTGGCTCATTGCATCAAGGCTATTAAAGCTTTTGGCGTAGAGCTCTTGCGCGTAGTATTCGCTCAAAAATTCGGCGCGCTTATGTAAAAACTCGGTCGTAAAGTCAGGCCCCAAATAGGCACCCATACCCAGCAGCGAACCGTAATCCATAAGGTCGAACTGTTGAAACATCGCTTTGCCGTTTACGATATCATCGTAGGTGTAGAGCACTTCGCCTTGCGTGCTTACGACATTTTTTGGCAGCGGCGGAACCTCTTTGGCGAGGTTAGCGGTGAAATAGATAAGGATCGTCACCATAAAGATGGAGATGATCCAAAACGAAGCGTAGAGCGATTTTTTGCTCATGACGCGATCCATAATTGAGAGGCTCATAGGGGCTCCTTTAAATTCCACCTAAAGATAGTATTTGAAATGGTAGGCAAAAAAAGTTTATATACGACTTAAGAGTAGAATATAAACTTGCTATCAACTTTTTTGAGGTACCATACGGCAGTTACAAAGAGGAGTCGTCGATGCTTTTAAATGCGACTACGCAGTATTCACTCAAAATTCTTTTCTATCTCAAAGAGCACTCCGAGGCTCTCGTGAGTGCAAAAGTGCTCTCGGAGAGGTTGGATATCCCCTATAAATATTTGACAAAGATCTTGACCAAACTGACCAAAAATGAGTATATCGAATCGATTCAGGGGCGTTATGGCGGTTTTCGGCTCTTAAACGGCGTTCATATCAAGGTTGAAGATATCGTTTTGATGGAGGGGGATGATTTTAGGCAGTGCATCATGGGAAACGGCATTTGCAAAGAGCGCGGCAAGTGCCAGCTTCACGATAGTTGGAAAGAGCCAAAAAAGGCGATCATCGAGCAGCTTTTAGGGCATGAGATTTAAACCCCGAGCAAAATTTAGAGGTGCCCTTTAGCTATGAACGATCTGCGCTTTGCCTTTTTGTTGGGCGTTAAAGAGGTTCATGTCGGCTTGGTTGATGCTCTCTTCGAGCGTTTCGTCATGCGTCAAAGCGATACCTATCGAGACGCTAAAACGCACAAGCTCGCCGTTTGCGGCGATGAAGCTGCTCTCTTGTACAAGCTCACTGATACGCCCGAAGATATCGAGCGCGCTGTAGCTGTTGATGTTCTTTAGCACTACGCAGAACTCTTCGCCGCTAAAACGCGCCACGACGTCGCGGTAGTTGGTGGAGGAGCGCAGGATCTCGCCAAGCAAGACGATAGCCCGCTCGGCGCTCTCGTATCCGTAGGTGTCGCTGAGGCGTTTAAAGTCGTCGATGGCGATCATCGCAACGGCAAATCGCTCGCCGCCGTTGTGGTTTTGGGCAAAGTAGGGCTGCATCTCTTTATAGAAGTGGCGGCGGTTATAGGCCCCTGTGAGAAAATCGCGCGAGGATTGGTTGGTGATGATGTGGATGTTCTCGAGCGCCTCGATGGTGTTGTGGATGCGGCATGTGAACTCCTCTTTGGAGAAATCCTTTTTGATGTAGTCGTTGGCGCCGTGTTTTAAGAAGAGCGCGGTCGTTTCGCTATCTTGGCTGCTCGAGAGGGCGATGATGGCCAGATCGCTCTTCTTGTAGCTCTTGCGTATCTCTTTGGTCAGCTCCAGGCCGTCCATTACCGGCATGTGAAAATCGGTAATGACCAGAGTGATATCGTGGTTGTTGCTCAGTATTCCAAGCGCCTCTTCGCCGTG
>JACXUD010000299.1 GCA_014764025.1 Campylobacterota bacterium
AAAACCTCGTAAAGCCCGAAGGGAAGCCTAAAAATAGGCAATCTTCAAAAAATAAAATTCTTGAATTAGCTACGGCTAGTCCTACGAATTTTGATTTTTTAAATCTTACCTATTTTTAGGCTTCTGTGACTATGATATCCCGTCGAACTCAGGTTATAAAACTAGAATTTTGTCTAAATCGTAATGGTATAGATAATTTCCGTTTTATTTTTCTTGGTCTGAATCTCATCGATAGTGAGTCCCTCTATCGGGAGATTCATAAAATCTTCAACTGTTTCAACACCTGCTTTGGCTATTTCACGCAAAACGATCCCGCGATAGGCTTTCGCCCAGTGGCTGACTACTTTTCCCTCTTTGATAAATTTCAATGTCGTATAAGGCTTAACCGGTTTATAAAACTTTTCATAAAAAGCAGCTCGCAGATCCAAAATCTCATCATCGGCTAAATAGGCTTCCATTAAATGACTTTCACTTGTATAGCAGACCTCAGGTTTCAATGCACCGATCATTGCCCCTTGTTTCACACGATAATCGGGAATCATATCATCCGCACGCATAAATCCAAAAAGATTAGAGCAGAGCAGCACATGGGTGTCTATGTAGTGCTGTGCTTCTCGATTCAAGCTAGGATAGTCGAGATAATCAAACGCCACCCCGGTATAGCGTTCAATGGCTTTCATAACGGGTTCAAGTAAAAGGGTAGTGAGATAAGGCTCAATATCTTTTTCTTTTTTAAGTCCAAAGAGATTAGTGAGCTGCTGTTGCTCTTTTTGGTCGATAACAGTTTGATAACTTTCTAAAAGTTTTAAGCGGGTTGTATTGAGTTCAGGAAAAAGTAAATTATCTATAATAAAGCTGCCGCTTCCTCCATGAATTTTGGTTTCACTGGGAGCCAAAAGAATCTTCATAAATAGTGCCTTTTTTGAGAATTATAGCAAAGATATAAAAAAAATATTTTTTTTCAAAAAACTCTTGACATTCAATAGTTTTTTGTCTATAATGCGACTCCATTTAAAGAATGACTTTAAATGAATGGTGCTGATGTAGCTCAGCTGGTAGAGCAGCTGATTTGTAATCAGCAGGTCGGGGGTTCGAGTCCCTTCATCAGCTCCATTAAAATTTTATCAGTGTTTGACCAGATAGGTATCGTGACAAGGTGAGTTACTCAAGTGGCCAACGAGGGCAGACTGTAAATCTGCTGACTATGTCTTCGAAGGTTCGAATCCTTCACTCACCACCATACGTTGCATTTAAGACGCGGGAATAGCTCAGTTGGCTAGAGCGTCAGCCTTCCAAGCTGAGGGTCGCGGGTTCGAGTCCCGTTTCCCGCTCCATTGCAACAATCTGGGAGCTGATGTGAAATTTTAATTAGTTTATAACTTCACATTTAAGACTCGCAAAGCAAACAAGCACTTATAAATTTTACAATATACGCCCATATGGCTCAGGGGTAGAGCACTTCCTTGGTAAGGAAGAGGTCGTGAGTTCAAGTCTCACTATGGGCTCCAGCAATACAAAAAAGTATGGACAAAACTGTTTTTAACATATTAACCTGAGTTCGACGGGATATCATAGTCACAGCTTTACGAGGTTTTTTGTAAGCAAAGTCAAATTTTTGCGGGA
>JACXUD010000300.1 GCA_014764025.1 Campylobacterota bacterium
ATCGCCGTAGCTTTAGCTATGGCTCTTCGCGTCGCCTTGACTTAAGCAAAAATCTCCTAAAGCTAAAGCCGCGTAGAGTTTTTAGAGGTGCCCTTAATATTCTACTAAGAGTTAAGTAATGCTAGATTCAAAAGAGTTAATCTCCTATACAAAAGAGCTGTCTATTATGTTTGTCGAAGATCATGATGATTTGCGCGAAAGCACAAAAGAGATTCTCAAAAACTTTTTTCATACGGTCGAAGCCGCACATGACGGTCAAGAAGCAATCGAAAAATATAAAGAGATTTTTGCTCAAACAGGTCGCTACTATGACATTATAATCTCTGATATACGTATGCCTCGCATGAACGGTGTAGAGTTTACAAAACATATATATTCTATCAATCCTGATCAAATTATTATTATTCTCTCGGCTCACGACGAATCGGTCTATCTTTTAGAGCTCATCAACCTCGGTATCGAACAATTTTTGAAAAAACCTATCGATTATCAGGAGTTGCTCCGCGTTTTACTCAACACATCCCGCAAGATCCAAAAACAGAGCAATATTCATCACGAACCGCCTACGACCCTTGTCAAATTGTCAAATAATATGGTGTATGACCGCTCTACAACATCACTTACCCAAGACGGAGAGAATGTTTATCTCACGAAGTATGAGATCATCTTTATGCAGCTGCTTACCTCTCATATAGGGAAGATATTTTCAAACGACGACATCGTTCATGCTTTTGTGCAGAACAGCGAGGTGCTGGATGCACAGAATATTCGTAAACTTGTCTCAAAACTTCGTAAAAAAATACCCGAAAAGAGTGTTGAGAGCATCTACGGGATCGGTTACAAGTTTATCGCTCACCCCGAGCTCTAACTACTAGACCTGCAAAAAGAGGGTGTAGTGTTTTTGCACCCTATCCTCTCCAAAACCCACAACCTCCATCTGAGGATGTTTTGAGGAGATCTCGATATAGATCTCATACATCATTGCATCCATCTCAAGAGTCTCCAGCAGCTCAAGCAGATGCCGAGTCGTTGCATTTTGAGCTTCAAACCCCATCAAGAGTCTTTTCGTCGTTCGATCGAGCCGAAACGAGGTTATAGTTTTTTCGCCTGCGTACTCTAGCTCCCCGTTTTGTGCCTCTTTCAAAAGGATTGCAAGCAGCGAGTAGTCTGCAGCATTGTCGATACTCTCGCGAATATCTTCAATCAAATCGATAATATACTTCATAAAATTCCTAATGATATTTATGACGCCATTATACATCAATGATGCAACATGCATCTCAATAGCGTTTCACGCCTACCATCAACATGTATGTTACTATCACTGTATCGTTAAGATTGAACCTCTTATACACCATCGCGTGAAACCCATCAAAAAACACCCATGCCAATAAGTGCAAAAGATGTGTAGTGATAGTGATTAAATAGGAGTCTATCTCGATACATGATAAATATAATCGCAGACAACACAAAAGCTATCATCGCTCCACTAGCTTCCAAAAATGAGTGCAAAGGCAACGATTCATATCGCCATGTAGTGAAATTCTGCATATAAAGCCCGCCCATGATCGGCAAGACCAAAGTGGTAATAAGCATGAAATAG
>JACXUD010000301.1 GCA_014764025.1 Campylobacterota bacterium
AGCTCAACAGCTACTACAACGAAGCGAGTGCAGGAAACTTCTCGTTTGCGATCGCATCAGAGAGCCAAGGAACTCCCAATGACGGAGTCGTGCGTGTGACTCTCAACGAGAACCATCCAAACACCTCTATCGATAGTTTCAGCGCTTTTGCGGCGGCGCTCTATCCCGACTTCAAAAGCGCACTTGCCGCCGTGGATAGTTCGGTGAATTTTGCCGCATTCGATACGAACCATGACACCCTTATCACCCCGGACGAGCTCATTTTGACCTTCATCATCGCAGGGTACGAGGACGCATACGAGGGGTATCACGTCACCAACGGCGTCTGGGCGCACCAATCCTGCATGGAGTCAGCCGCCAACGTCGCCACGCTTGATGGGGTCAGCATGATGGGGTGCTCTAGCGGGGGCAACTTTGCGCTCTTTGGCGAGAAGCACGACATAAGAAGCCGTGCAACACATGACGCCACCATCGGTATCATCGCGCATGAGCTCGGCCACGCGGCGTTTGATCTGCCCGATCTCTACAACACAGCAGGCGATTTCGGCGGTATCGGCTACTTTGGGATCATGGGTGCAGGCACATGGACGCAAAAAAGCTCTAGCGAGTATGCAGGAGCCACACCCACACACTTTAGCGCCTGGAGCAAAAGCTATATGGGGTGGGTCACGCCCACGGAAGAGAAAGGGGTCGTAACACTCAACGCATCTAGTTTGACAAGCTATAACATTATTAAAATACCGATCAGCTCTAGTGAATACTATCTGCTTGAAAACCGCAACAACAGCGGCTATGATCGTGGTCTGGCACAACTCGGCGGAACATTTGAGGGCGGTATTGCGCTTTGGCATGTGAATAACGATAAACTCACCTCGACCTACTTTAACGCCAACACCGTCAATGCCGATACGGCGAACAAAGGGGTCGATATCGTCGAAGCATCAAACCCCGTAATCGACACGCAGGCAACGGGCGGTGATGCGGCCAACCTCTTTTATAGCGGCAATGTAAGCTCGTACGGCACGATCTTTCATAGCGTCTCTGCACCCGGCAGTTTTATGACACTCAACATCAACTAGGAGCTTTGCATGAGAATTTTTACTTTTTTACTGCTTGCGCTCTCGCTCGATGCCGCCCCCGCCTACAACGCTTACCGTACCTTTTCACATGCCGACGGAAGCACGTTTGAAGCCCGCGCACAAGGGAGCCACCACCTTAACTGGATCGAGACAAAAGAGGGCGAGATTCTCAAATATAACCCGCAAACCAAAGATTTCGAGTACGCCGTCAT
This sequence comes from Campylobacterota bacterium, assembly GCA_014764025.1. Lineage (GTDB taxonomy): Bacteria > Campylobacterota > Campylobacteria > Campylobacterales > Sulfurimonadaceae > JACXUD01. The sequence goes on from JACXUD010000301.1 coordinate 1,292, forward strand.
TGAAAATGAGAGCCTCAAGCCATCGGGCGAACGCCTTGAAATCGGCAGTGCCAAAAGAGCGCAAAGCCGTATCAAAACCCCAAAACTAAACAGGGATGCACTCAGAGAGCTCTATATCAAAAAAGAGCAAGCCGCGCATAAAAAGCAACACGACTAAACCTGCTATAATTCGTAAAAAATTACAGGGCACCTCTAAATACCCCAAATAGATTTTTGAAGAGCAAATTTTTGAATTTAAGTTCAAGGAGGATTTTAAAACTCCTAGCCAAAGCTAAGAGTGAGAAATCCGACGAAGAAATTTTCAAAAAGTT
>JACXUD010000008.1 GCA_014764025.1 Campylobacterota bacterium
GACGACGGCATCGAACTACTATAAAAAAGTTGTTGCAACTTGTTCGGGAGTGACACTAAGTGACAGCGCGAAAGACGTCTGCCTTTACGGCGGTCTTGCACAAACAGTCAAAGCAACGACGACGATCAGCTATTTGAGCGATGACGTGGGCGCCTTGAGTGGAGAGAGGAACGCAGATCCAAAACTGAGTGCATCTACTTGTGCTATGCAGTATGCCATAGATGGTTCAACAGCTGCAGGGTGTTCAATAACATCTAATGGAAATATTACATTTACATCAACACAAAAAACCTATGAAAGCATTACCGTCAATGGTAGTTTTGAGTATCTAATCGCAGGAGCAACTGCACCGAAAAGAACCGTGATCACAAACGGATATTGTGCTTTAGATAGTTTTACGCCTAGAGTTCTCTCTACGAGTGATGCAGCATATAATGCTGCAACGTTTCATGTGTGCCCGGTCAACGAAAATGCAGCCGCTACGGACTTAACAACCTCCGAGGTGATTGTTCAAGCTCTGAATGACGGTACCGACTCAATCGGCGTTGCAGCAAGCGAAGATATGCAAAAATCGATCGATGAGTTCAAATGTGAGATCCTTGGCGGTAGTTACAATAACAACAGCTGTAGCGTGAGTTTGAGTCAAACTGTAACCGAGCAGCAGATCATCGACTACATCAACATTAAAAACTAAGGAGCATCACAATGAAAAAAATTATTGCACTATCAATCATAACTGCAACTTCACTTATGGCGATGTATGCCGAACAGGCCTATATCTATAAAGATGCTCGTATTATGGGTGCCGGCGGTGCCAACGTTGCCGTGGGCGGTTATTCGACTTCGGTTTTTGCCAACCCTGCGGGACTGGCAAGCATCAAAAAAGAGCATGGATTCGTCGTTGATCTTTTGGGTGTGGGCGTGAGCGCTACGGCAAAGATAGGTGAGTTTATGCAAGACCTTCAAGACGCTTCTGACACGGGGAACGACTCTGAAGTGACGAAAGTTCTGGAAAAATATTCGGGTGAGCCGTTCCATGTCGGCGTGGATAACTATACCTCTATCTCTAAGAACTCGGATGCTTTTGCTTGGAGTATCGGCTTTTTGGCGGCGGCAGACGTCAATTTGATGGCACATGCTAACGGCAGTACGGCCGGAGGTCTTTTAGAGACGAGTTCACGCGCTTACGGCGGCCTGGTCTTTGGCGTTGCGAAACCCTACGATACCGAATACGGACGTGTCGATGTGGGTGTGGGCGTTAAATACATCTCTCAAAACTCCTATGAGGGTGCTCTTGGAGTAACGGAGCTTACCGATCAGACGGATGATCTTGGAAAAAAACTTCAAGATAAATATGAAAAGCAAAGCAGCGGCTTCGGCGTTGATATAGGGGTCGCTTACAAACCGCTTCCGGATAGTTTTTGGAATCCGACGTTTGGTATGAGTATTCTCAATATCGGTTCTATGGGGATGGATGACAACTACGGCGCTCAGCCTATGACGGTAAATGCGGGTGTGGCACTTCATCCGGATGTCCAAATTAAGAATGTATAACTATAGTTCTAGCGGTGCGGTAACCTTTAGTGAATATACGGATTCGGATATGATGAAACGCTTACGTCTGGGAGCGAATTTCGGTCTTATCGATACGTCGGTTTTCTCGCTTGCACTGAGCGGCGGACTCTATCAAGGAGCCTACACGGCAGGTGCCGATTTAGAGCTCTTTATCTTAAAACTCAATTTTGCTACTTATGAAGAGCAGCTCGGTACGGGAAGCGTCGATATCGCTGATAGACGCTATATGGCTAAATTAGGAATCGGCTGGTAAAAAATGACGATAAAAAAGTCAAATCTATTGACTTTATTCGTCAAAGATTGCTATAATGACGATGAAATTCCAAAATACTGAAGGGTTTTGTCGTTATTATGGTTATCGCTTATATTCGTCCGGATAAAAATTTTGCCTCTGTTCATGAGCAGCTGCAGATGATAAACTCCTATGCAGTTGCAAATAACATTCTCATCGATGATGAATTTATCGATCAAACCTCACAAAGCAAACGACTTGAAGCACGCGAAGAGGTTACTTCCTATTTTAGAAATACGATCGGCAGTACACTTTTAGTCTATGATGCATGGGTGCTGAGTACAAACATGGAAGATGTGACCCAGATGTTCAGCTGTCTGCTTAAGAACAAATTCACCGTACATTTTGTTCGTCAGTCGGTTATAATCTCGGAGCAAAGCAATGCGATGTTGGTGCTAGGACTCATGGACGAGTTGCGTCAGCGTGTTCAAGACGACTCGAAGAAAGTTATTGGAAGGCCAAAGGGAAGCAAGTCTAGCTCTAAATTTGACATATATATGAACGATATCTTAGAGTTTATACAGCAAGGTAAAAGTGTAAGTGAGATGGCAAGAGAGCTGAATGTGAGCAGAAGTTCGCTCAAAGACTTTATAGAGTCTCGTGAACTTAAGCTCGTTGCACACGGGTCGTTATTGCCTAAAGTACCGGAAAATGCCGAAGAGCAAGTGATCAACAAGATCAGTTGCCCCCAATCTTAAAAGGAGAAAAAGATGAGTGAAAATAAAAGTGCTGCCATAGAGATACCGACTCCGTGGCGGATTAAGAGATACTATCTCTATGCATTAGTGACGGTAGTCGCGCTGGTTTTACCGTGGATTCAAGTGGATGGGAACCACTTCTTCTTGCTGAGTTTCGATAAGATGAAGCTGCACCTTGCATTCGTACAGTTTGATATGCAAGAGCTCTACTTGATGCCGTTTTTACTTATGATCATGTTCATAGGTATCTTCGGTATGACGGTCATGGGAGGGCGCGTCTTTTGTGGATGGGTCTGTCCGCAGACCGTTTTTAGGGTGATTTACCGTGATTTGATCGAGACGAAAATCTTAGGCCTTCGCAAACGTATCAAAAACAAACAGCAAGAGCCGGATATGAGCAAGCCTGAAAATAAGGTCAAAAAAGCGATTGCCGTCACTCTTTGGACGATTTTGGCTTTTGTAGCTGCCGCAGACTTTATGTGGTACTTCGTTCCGCCGGAAGACTTCTTTAGCTATATCGCAAATCCTGCCGACCACATGACGCTTATCGGCTTTGTTATCGGGATCGCACTCTTTTTGGTCTATGACATCGTCTTCTTAAAAGAGAACTTCTGTGTCTATGTCTGTCCGTACTCTAGAATCCAATCGGTTCTCTATGACGATCATACGGTTATGGCGCTCTATAATCCTCACCGAGGCGGAGATATCTATAACGAGAATAAAGAGAAGATGTTCACTAAACAAAAAGATCTTCAAGCGGTACAGCCAAATGCAGAGTGTACGGCATGTGAAAGCTGTGTGACGGTCTGTCCGACACATATCGATATTCGTAAAGGGCTTCAGCTTGAGTGTATCAACTGTCTAGAGTGTGTCGATGCGTGTACGGCTGTTATGGGCAAACTCGGCAAAGAGTCACTTGTAACGTGGTCGAGCGACTATGAGATCATCGATCGCAAAGGGAAAACAAATCTTTTCCGTCCGAAGGTCATCGGGTATATCGCCGTACTCGTCATAGTCTCTATCATTTTAGCAATGATGGGCAGCACGAAAGAGCACATGCTTCTTAACATCAATAAAGAGACGCGACTCTATAACGTAACACGTATCAATGATACGCAGGTAGCCGTAGAGAATGCTTATGAGTTCTTGCTCCAAAATACCGAGAATGAAAGACTTACCTACTATTTCGATATTATCGCACCGGATGATCTTAACGGTAAAATCGAGATCTTAAAGCCATCGGAGCCGTTCGTGGCAGTTCCTGGTATCAAGAAGAAAAAAATCGTAGTGCTCGGCACGAAAGATATGCTGGTAGATGATGAGCGCCACGATACGGTCATCCCTATTAAAATCAAAGCCTATGCTTTAGATAAAGACGGCAAAATCATCGATAAAATCGTGGTCTATAGAGACTCTACGTTCACCTTCCCTCGCGCAGACATCATCAGAGCTGCAAAATAGGTCTAGCACTTCTTGCTAGGCCTAGGCCTATCTCTTTTTAAAATCCTTTTTGTTACACTTATGAACCCATTTTTAGGACTCTTTAATGCGTAAGTTTTTCAAAATATCACTCTCTATTTTTGCTGCTTATACGATTTTGTTGGCACTCATACTCCCGTTGATCGCCAAATCTTTAGTCGTTTCCCTCTTGAATGAAAAGCTCGATGCAACGGCAACGCTGCAAAGAGTATGGTTCAATCCCTATATATTTAAATTGACTCTTGAAGGGCTTGAGATTAAAGATGCCAAAGATACAAAAGTGATCGGTTTTGAAACGCTTTCGATCAATCTTGAACCGCATAAGATACTCTTTGCAACGATAGGGGTCAAAGAGATAGCCTTAAACGCCCCGTATCTTCATGCATCGTTAGATAAAGAGAAGCGGTTGAATCTTGCCGGCCTGCTGCATCAAAGCGATGAAAAGATAGAAGATAAAACTCAAGAGAGCCAAAATCCGCCGCATATAGCGATCGCTTCGATCTCTATAAACAACGGGGAGTTTCTTTATGATGACTATTCAAGAGCGACACCATTTCATTTTGGAATCGACTCAATCGGCTTCTCTTTGGGCGGATTAGACACAAAAGAGCTCAATACTACGGATGCCTCAATGCGTCTCTATGCAACTTTGGCCGATGGGGGCTTTTTGGATTTTAGAAGTGATATAGAGTCGATTGCGCCGTTTAAGGCAAAAGGTTCGTTGGCATTCGAGGCAAGCAAACTCTATACGGCCTATAGATATATTCAAGATGAGACGAAGCTTGAAGTGGCTGACGGTGCCCTCTCGTTTGGATTAGAGTATAGGATCGATCTAGAGGATCAAAATGCCACGGAGATATCCAATATGCACCTCGCTCTTGAGAGATTGCGCGTAAAGCCGAAAAATCGAAACGGCGACCTTTTGAATCTGCAAAGTTTGAGAATAAGCCAAGGGGCGCTCAAGCCTTTTACTCAAGAGGCTTTTGTCAAAGAGATTGCATTAGAGGGGCTGAAACTCAATCTTAAAAGAGACTCAAAAGGGCAGATAGATTGGATAAACTACCTTGCAAGCGGATCAAAAGAGCCAAAGACAGAAGCAAATAGTGACACTAATACCACGGCAACAAAACCTTGGAGTGCAAAGATAGAGAGATTCACGATCGCAAAAGTGAGTGCCAACTTTGAAGATGCGACCGTTACGCCAAAAGTGAACACAAAACTTGATGAACTGAGTGCCACGCTTGAGAATATCACCCTAGCGGGTGTTGAAGCGATGACCTATGATGTGGCGATGCGCCTCAATCAAAAGGCAAGATGCGAAATAAACGGCAGGCTAGAGCATAATCGACTCTCTGTAAAATCACATTTCACATGCCGAGATTTTGATCTTACCCACTACAATCCCTACATAGACTCCTATACCGAAAGCGCCTATAAACGTTTCGATCTGCGTCTTGCATCGGCTATGGCGAGTCTTAATTTTGACGTTACGGCAAAAAAACAGGATGATGGTCTTTACCTCAAGGTGAGCGAGGGTTCATTTTCGCTCGATGAGGTCGAGATTCAAAAGAGATCTTCACATGCCAAACTAACAGAGTTCAAAAGTTTTGTTATCAGCGGTGTCGAAGCCGATACGAAAGATAAAACGGCACATATCGAGCTGCTCCATTTGAGTGAGTGGCAAAGCTATTTAGAGCGCAGCAAAGATTTAAAGCTCAATCTCGACGGTCTAATCGAGGCTAAAGAGGAAGCGGCGGTTCAAGAGACCCCAACGAGCGCGCCTACAGAGCAAAAGCCGTTTCATATAACTTTGGCGCATCTCTTTTTGCAAAAGAGTGCATTTGAGTTTAAAGACGCCGCACTCTCGAGGGATGTGACTACAAGGGTGCATGGGTTCGATCTGCATCTGTATGATATTGATTCAAGGCCGAGTAGCACTCTGCGTTACAAAACGAGCCTTTATTTGAATGAAAACGGCGAGTTGAGTGCAGATGGAACAATCATACATACACCGCTTGAGGTAGATGGGAAATTCGCTCTCAAAAATATTTCTCTCAAAGATTTCAGCCCTTATATAGAAGAGAAAATGTTTCTCAAAATAGATGACGGGAGCATCTTTATAAGCGGTAGAAATAGCTATAAAAAGAGTGAAAAAGAGGATAAAGTCAAATTAAACGGATATTTTAGTTTGAGTAATCTTTTTTTGACAAATTATAAGAACAATAGTTCACTTCTCTCTTTCAATAGTTTGAAACTCAAAGATTTTGAGTTTGAAACAGCGCCGAACTCTCTCTTTATAAATGAGGTCGATCTGGATGGTTTTTATGTCAATGCGGTGATAGACGCGAACAAGACGATCAACTTTGCAAAGCTGCAAAAATCGCTTCATGAAGAGAGTACGACTCCGGTAAAAGAAGCAGATAGTTCACAAAGCGGCAGTGCTTTTGGAGTGAAAGTGGTGAAGCTTAATGTGCATAACGGAAGTGCAAATTTTTCCGACTATTCACTCCCCTTGATTTTCAAAACAAATATCCACGACCTTAACGGAGCCATCTATGCCATCTCCAACGCTCCGGGCGAGACAAGCTATGTCGATATCGACGGTGAAGTCGATCGATACGGTTCTACAAAGCTCAAAGGGAGCCTCAATGCAGGGAATCCAAAGGAGTTTTTAGACCTTATTTTTAATTTTAGGAATCTTGAGCTCAGTTCGCTGAGCGGCTATAGCGCGGATTTTGCAGGGTATAAGATAGAGAGCGGCAAACTCTTTTTAGACCTTGGGTATAAGATACTCGACTCACAGCTTCAAGGCAGCAACAATATCGTCATCAAAAGCATCAAGCTAGGCGATGAGATAGAAGATGAGAACAAAAGCTCGCTTCCGCTTGGTTTTGTCATCGCTCTTTTGGAAGATAAAGAGGGTGTCATAGATATAGATATGCCCGTTGAGGGGAATGTGGATGAGCCTGACTTTAAATATGGGGCTCTTGTCTGGAAGACACTCAAAAATCTTGTAGTAAAAGCTGTCGCTTCGCCGTTTAAATTCTTGGGTTCTATGATGGGTATCGATGCCGAGAAACTGGAGTCTGTCGATTTTGAAGCCGGTTCGATCGAGATTCTGCCGCCTGAAAAAGAGAAGCTCGACAGTGTGGCAAACATGCTCATCAAAAGACCAAGATTAGCACTTGCAACTCAAGCCTCTTATGATGAAAATCTTGATAAAAAAGCGATTCAGAGTGAAAAGCTTATTCAAAGAATCATGCAAAAAACAGGTATAAAAGAGAGAGAAGGTGCAGCATCTTTGATTCAAAAAGATCTGTTGGAAGATATCTATAAAGAGCAAGGCGGCAACACTCAAAAGCTAGATGAGTTACGTGAAACGCTAGCAAAAGAGTATAAAGAGGAGGCGCTCAAAAGGGCCTACGGCCAAGCTCTTTTAGAGCAGACCATCGCGCTTGAGAAAGTTGAGCAAAGCGAGCTTATTGAACTCGGCTCTATGAGAGCACAAAGAATAAAAAGCTATCTTGAGAGCGAACATGGAATAGATGCATCGCAGTTGATTCTCCAAGAGCCTCTTCAAACGGATGAATTGAACGACAAGTGGATTAAGACAAAACTTCAGATTGAGGCTAAGTAAACTTTGATATAATTCGTTTATTATTAGAGTTTGTAATATTTCATATAAGGATTTTCACATGCCATTCTCCCCTGCAAAGAGAAAAGATACGCTGAGCGGTATCTTGTTCGTAGCGATTTTTGCCGCGGCAGCGACAATGATCGCCGACTTGGACGCTGTTCGTTCACTTGGGATTTCACCTCTAGTTGTTGGTATCGTCATCGGTATCTTCTATGCTAACACGCTTCATAATAATATCCCCTCGGCTTGGGAGGGCGGTATCACGTTCAGCGGTAAGAAGATTCTTCGTTTTGCGATCGTCTTTTACGGTTTTAGAATCACTTTTCAGCAGATCGCCGAGGTAGGCATTGATGGATTCATGGTTTCGCTTATCATGCTGAGCACGACCTTTATCATCGGTACCGTAGCAGGTGTCAAGCTCTTTAAGATGGATCGCGATACCTCTATGCTGAGTGCATCGGGAGCTTCCGTGTGCGGGGCTGCAGCGGTATTGGCCACGGAGCCCGTATTAAAGGCCGAAGAGCACAAAACGGCGATCGCCGTCTCTATGGTCGTGCTTTTTGGAACGATTGCGATGTTCTTGTATCCCGTTCTCTACTCGGCGGGTATCTTTGATATGAGTGCAAGGGAGTTTGGGATCTATGTCGGCGGGACCATCCACGAAGTAGCACAAGTGGTTGCGGTGCCGGCTTCTGTACCGGGTCTTGATGCCGAAGCGGCTAATGCGGCCGTTATCGTTAAAATGACACGTGTCATTATGATCGCACCGATGCTTATCATATTGGGACTCTACTTCTCATACAGTGCCAAAAAGGCGGGTGGTGCAGCGGCAAAAGTACCACTGGTCATTCCTTGGTTTGCCGTCTATTTCGTCGGTATGGCAGGGTTTAACTCGTTGGGGCTTGTGCCTGAAAATATCGTAAATATCATCAACGAGATCGATACCTTCTTGCTTACAATGGCCATGACGGCTCTTGGCATGGGGACGCGTTTCGCGAAGTTCAAAGGGTATGGACTTGCCCCTATCTATACTGCCGGAACGATGTTCATCTGGCTTGTGGTCGGTGGATACTTTATCACCAAATGGGTTGTGGGTACTTTTTAATAAAACTCTTTAAAAAAAGATTATATAATGACTCACTACTACGCACAAGGGGCTAAAGAGGATGTCATCACTGCCGAATATGCTCAACTCTTTTTGGTTATGGCGCGAAGTCTCACGTAAACTCGGCGTCTCAAACCCCCTCTATAAATACTGGGCGCAAACGCCTAGTATCAAGCTCAACAATAAATATATCTTTGTCGAAAAGAATAAACTGCCGCAGAAATATGAGTACATAGAGCCTGTTTTAACCGATCTCAGCGGCTATCTCCCAACAAAATACGCTTCGGATAGGCTTCATGTGAACGAGCATCTTTTTAACTGTGAAAAGATGAAGCTCTATAGAGAGTTTGAATATAAATATGTCGAAGATATTAAGTTTGTCAATATCAAGCGTTTTTTTACCGAGCACGGGATTAAGGTCTCAAAGAACTCCATTGCTCACATGGGCAAGATCAAAGAGCTTGAAATTACCGCAGATTCGATCTTTTACAGACTCAAAGACGATTATGCGATCGTGGTGTACGGGTAGAGAATGAGCGCGTTTTATTTGGAGTTTAGAGACCCTCTCTTCTCGATCATCATCTTTTTTGTACTTCTCTTTGTCATTTCGTTCTTCTCCTATTGGTGGGGTCGGTATAAAAAACGCGAAGACCATCGCCATCTTGATCGTTTTTTAAGTCAGTTCCGTTCACTTCCAAGCAAGAGCGAACTGCAAACGCTGATCTCTAAGGGTGAGATATCGGAAAAATCATGGCTTCTGCTCGCGCGAGCCTACTTTAAAAACGGCGATTATGAGAAGAGTATCGAAATTTACAACGAGCTTTTGCGCATCGTCGATGAATCGCACCGCCGCGACATACTCTTTTTGCTCGGTAAGACCTACTTTAGGGCAGGTTTTTTGCAACGCGCCAAAGAGCTCTTTTTGGAGATTCTCAAATATAACCCAAGAACGCCGCAGGCACTCAACTATCTGCTCTTGGTCTATGAGTACATGCGTGATTACAAAAGTGCGCTCGAGGTTCTTGAGCCGCTTGACGAGATGCAAAAAGAGGTTGAAAGAGACAGCATCTACCTGCACCTTTTGGCACTTCTCTCCGACAGCTCGAAGAGCGAGCAGGAGAAGGCACGGCTTTTGGTGCTTATTTACAAAAAAGATGCGAAGTTCGCGCATATGATCTACGAGTATCTCTTTCGGGTTGACCCTCGTTTGGCTTGGGAGAATCTAGATACCTCTATCTGCGAGAGGATCGTAGATATCCTTTGGAGCGTTGAGAAAAAGGATTTGGATTTAGATATAATTTCGCAAAATGGCTACCTGCGGGAGCTCTATACGGCTCAAGGGTGTGTTTCGCTTGCCAAAAGCAGCACCACGTTTGAGTTTGATGTCTTGATCGCACTGCAGGGCAGGGCCAACGCAACACTCACCTTTGAGTATATATGCGAGAGCTGTAAACAGAGCTATCCTTTTGCTTTTAATCGCTGTACGCATTGCCATTCGCTCGATTCGATGCAGGTAACGTTAGGTCTTACAAAACACTACTACAGGAATTTTTGTGAAGAGAATAACTCTTTTCAGTGACGGCAGCTCTTTGGGCAATCCCGGCCCGGGCGGTTATGCGGCTATTTTGAAATTCGGCGAGCATGAAAAGGTGATCGTGGGTGCCGATTCGCACACGACGAACAATAGAATGGAGCTACTAGGGGTGATCGAGGGGCTTAAAGCGCTTAAAGAGCCTTGCGAAGTCCTTGTCGTCTCCGATTCGTCATATGTGGTCAAAGGGATAAACGAGTGGCTCGATGGCTGGGTCAAGAAGGGTTTTAAAAATGTGAAAAATCCGGATCTGTGGCTTGAGTATATAGATGCGGCAAATTCACATGCCATAAAAGCGGAGTGGGTACGCGGGCATAACGGTCACCCCGAGAATGAACGCTGCGATCTTTTGGCCAAAGAGGAGGCGGAGCGCGTGAAGAAGATAAAGGAGATGCAATGAGTAAGGATATAGCACCGTTAGAGAGACAGCTTGGGTATAGTTTTACTAATAAAACGCTTGCCTATGAAGCATTGACACACAAGAGCTATAGGCAATCGTACGATAACGAACGTCTTGAGTTCTTAGGAGATGCAGTGCTTGACCTGGTGGTTGGGGAGTATCTCTATAAAAAGTTCAAAAACTTCAATGAGGGGCAACTTTCTAAAATCCGCGCTTCTTTGGTGAATGAAGATGGGTTTTATAAACTTGCCACGGCGCTGAATCTTGGAGAGTATATCTTTTTATCCAATGCCGAGGAGAATAACGGCGGACGCGATAAGCCCTCACTGCTCTCTAATGCTTTTGAAGCTTTGATGGGTGCTATCTATCTTGAGGTCGGACTTGCCAAAGTGCAAGAGATAGCAATAAATCTTATTGAGCAAAATCATAAAAAGATCTCTTTGGATTCGCTTTTTAGAGATTTTAAAACGACGCTTCAGGAGTTGACACAAGCACGATTCGGTGTTATTCCGGAGTATAAGGTAGTAGGCAGCAGAGGGCCGGATCATCTTAAAGAGTTTGAGGTGGCACTGCTTATTGATGGCAAGGAGTACTCACGCGCCATCGGCAAGAGCAAGAAGATCGCGCAACAAGAGGCTGCAAAGATCGCTATCGAGATGTTAAAGAAGGAGAGCAAGTGAATAGTTTTGGAGAGAGATTTCGCTTTAGCACGTTTGGTGAGTCTCACGGTAAAGCTTTGGGGTGTATCGTTGATGGGGTTCCTGCCGGTCTTGATATAGATCTAGAGTTTATTCAATCGGAGCTTGATCGTCGCAAACCCGGTAAAAGCGAGTTTGAGACGGCTCGCAAAGAGGGTGACGTGGTTGAGATACTCAGCGGCGTCTTTGAGGGGAAATCTACAGGTACTCCCATTGCGATGGTGATCTACAACACCGATCAAAAGTCAAAAGACTACAGCAACGTCAAGGATATCTTTCGACCGGGGCATGCCGACTTTACCTATTTCCATAAATACGGCCTGCGTGATTATCGCGGAGGCGGAAGAAGCTCTGCCAGAGAGACGGCGGCACGTGTGGCTGCCGGTGCGATTGCCAAATTGCTTTTAAAGCAGATCGGCATAGAGGTGCGTAGCGGGATAGTCAAGATCGGTGATATCTCGGCATGTGAATATGACTATACGTTCGCGAAGTCGAGTCAGATTTTTGCACTGGATCCCAAGGTGGAAGAGGCGCAAAAAGAGGCTGTTTTAGCCGCTAAAAATCAGCATGACTCTATAGGAGGGGTTGCGCGCGTATCCATTTTAGGCGCTCCGATAGGGCTCGGAGAGCCGATGTATCACAAGCTTGACGGAGCACTTGCAGATGCCATGATGGGGATCAATGCGGTTAAAGCCGTCGAGATCGGAGATGGGGTTTTAAGCGCACTTTCAAGAGGTTCAGAGAATAATGATGCAATCCGATCAAATGGTTTTGTGACAAATCATGCCGGCGGCATCTTGGGCGGGATCAGCAACGGTGACGAGATCGTGTTAAGCGTTCACTTCAAGCCGACCCCTTCGATATTTCAAGAGCAGCAGACGATCGACACGCTTGGGCATGAGGTCGATTTTTCATTAAAAGGCAGACATGACCCGTGCGTAGCTATTCGCGGTGCCGTGGTGTGTGAATCGATGGCGGCACTCGTCGTTGCCGATATGCTCTTACTCAATATGGGTTCTACCGTCGATGGAGTGAGGGGCTACTACAAAAAATAGGAGAGGGCTATGTCCGAAATCTATAGAGATCATAATACGAACGAGTGGTTTTTTCCATCGGATAAGTATATACTCAGCGAAACCGACGAAAAGGGCATAATAATCTATGCGAATGATATATTCTGTGAGATGGCAGGGTATAAGTTAGAGGAGTTGATGGGGCAGCCGCACAATATCGTCCGTCATCCCGATATGCCCCGCATAGCCTTCAAAGGACTTTGGGATGACCTGAGAACAAAAGGGTTTTGGACGGGCATCGTTAAAAATATGCGTAAAGACGGCGGGTACTACTGGGTTCATGCCACCGCATTAAAGCGTGTGAAGAGTAACGGGGAGGTAACCTATCTCTCAATTCGCCGTGTACCCGATAGAAGCGAGGTAGAGGCTTGCATCAAACTCTATGCAGAGTTAAAGGCCTCCGAGTAGTTTTGGCATGTGAATATTCACATGCCAAAGAGTTTTAGAGATTGAATTTGGCGTTTTGCAAAATATTTTGCACTACGCTTTTATAGCACTCTTGAACTTCGGGTGTTCCAAGCGCTACGGGTGGTTCGCCTTTATCGGAGTTTTCTCGTATCTGCATATCTAAAGGGATCTCTCCCAAAAACGGGATATTGTATTTTTGTGCTATCTTAGCGCCTCCGCCTTGACCAAAAATATGGTAGGTGTGCTTTGTATCCGGTGCGATGAAGTAGCTCATGTTCTCGACGATACCGGCCATCTTCACATTGATATCTTTAAACATCATAACCGCGCGGCTTACGTCGTCCGTTGCAACGAGCTGAGGCGTTGAGACTAAAACAGCGGCCGAAATAGGGAGCTCTTGAGCCATAGTGAGCTGAACGTCACCGGTTCCAGGAGGCATATCGATGACCAAAAAGTCCAACTCTCCCCAAGCAACATCCTCTAAAAATTGAATCAACGCACTTACCGCAACCGAGCTTCTCCATACCAAAGGGGTATCCATCTTCGGCGTCGTGAGTGCGACACTCATGATCTTGATACCGTAGTTCTCGGCAGGGACTATCTTATTCTCGTCGTTCCACGAGATTCTTTCAAGGTCCGTATTGGTGAGGCGTGGGATGTTCGGGCCGTACACATCGGCGTCCAAAAGACCGACGCGGTACCCTAATTGCGCAAGGCCGATGGCGATGTTCGTGCTGACCGTACTTTTTCCTACGCCGCCTTTACCGCTTGTGACGGCAATGACATTCTTCGCGTATGGCGCGCGATTGTTGGGTGCCATACTGCTGCCGTAGTTCATATCTTTTTTTGCTTGAGATTTCTTGGTGATATTGAGATGCTCGAACTCATTTTCGAGTCTATCCTCAATCAATTTTTTAACCGACAGATAGGAGTCGTCGCTCACGGTCAAAAGCTCTATATTTGCACTCTTGGCCGAAACTTTGACCTCGCCGATCAGTTTGAGCTCTTCAAGAGTACGTTCGATCTTTGGATATTTGAGTTGAAGCAGTGCCGTCTTTAGCTCTTTAGTGTTCATAAGTATTTCCTTGAGACTCTCTTTTTAGAAGGGTGCGTGTTGCATTGGTCTTTGTCGCTAGAGCGGCAAGTTCGCTTGCCGCACCGTTATAGTCGCGGCTAAGCATATGATATTGATGAACGCGCTCTTGCAAAAGGGCATCTAATAACCCTGCGCACTCTTGGAGCTTACCGTTGGCATCGCTCTTGTTAAGCAGCTCTTTTATAAGCAGCTCGCGTGAATTCATATCGAGTTCTAAATCTACTTTTTTGCCTATGGATATGATCTCGTTTGCACTGATATAGACGCCAGAGAAGAAGGTGTTGAGGAGTTGATTCTCAAGGGCCGTGAATCTGCTTTTGATGCTTCTGTTCTCTCTTCTCATGCTCTGCCTTGAAGATTGACCTCTGCGGCCTTCGCCACGTTTTCGTCGTTGTCGGCTTTTAGCTCGTTTAATATCTCGTTGCTTGCAGCAGGATTTTCGGCAAGGCGCATACGAACCATCTTATCTGCATCGTTGACAAGGATTTTTAAGATCTTCATCGGTGTGGATGGATTTCCCGAAAGACCGTCACGTACGATCTTCTCGTCGCTAAAGAGCTTTTCTAAAACAGGAGAGGGCGTGCCAGGATTGGTCGCGACAAGCGCACGAACAAGATTAACCTCGTCCTTTGCAAGTCTCTCTAGAACATCCGAAGGGGTGTGAGGATTTTTGGCAACGGCCCAGCGAGCACCCATGTCGGCACTATTCGTAGAGAGATCGCGCAGTAGCTCAACCATCGTTTCGCTATACTCTTTCTCTCTATCGTAGATTGAGGTTCTCAGACTCAGATTCATCGCCACCTGCCCGACGATCTCTTTGTGGTCTCTAAACGGGTAGTAGATCGCTTTGACGCTCTCTATGTCGAGTTTGCGATCGTTTAGCAGTTCCAAAAGCGCTGATTCATCTTTTGAATCTATAAGTTGTTGTAATTGTTCTTTCATCATAATATTGTGATTGGCCTTATTAAATAGTAGTGCGCGAGAATATCAAAAACTACCTTGTGCTACTCTAAAATATGTTTCTAACTCTCTCATTTAAGGTTATAAAATTTTGATAAAGTAATAGATAAAGTAGCTGAAATTATAAGTTTTATTGAGCTGTCTTATATATCTTCCAAAGCTTTGAAATGCCCTTGCCAAGAGTGTTTCATTTGGTAATAGTGAATTGTGATACCATTGTGATTTAATGAATTCATAAGAGTGTGAACTCTATAATGGAGTCGTTATTCCGTAAGTATGCGTTTCGTAAAACATCAGTATAATTTTTACTTATGTTTTAAAAGTAATGCGTAATACAAAACAAAAAATAAGGAGCACGGATGAAGAGTTTGCTTAAGACATTGGTTGTTGCAGCGACACTATCGTTATCTACTGCTGCAGTAGCGAATGATTATGTTGAAAAAGACATACTAATATCTCCTGAAGAGGCTTTCAAGCTGATCGGCAAAGATGGCGTTATGTTTGTATCGGGCGATGATCCAGATATCTACAAGCTAGGACATATCAAAGGTTCGGTTGAGATGTACGCTCACCACTTACACCATTCTGATATTGAAGGTAATATGCACTGCGAACCGCTCTATAGATGTATAGACGAGGCAGAAGCGTATATCGGTTCAAAAGGAATCGATAACAATACGTTGGTAATTGCGTATGACGACTTTAAAGGACCGAATGCAACGGGTGTTTACTCATTCTTTACAAGCTATGGTCATAAAAACATCAAAGTTTTAAACGGCGGCCGTAATGCAATTATGGATCTTGATCCGGCACAAGCTGAACTGAATAAACTAAGAGATGACTACAAAAAAGAGAGAGAAGTAGAGAAAGAGGCAAAGAAAAAGCTAAAAGAGGCCTCTGTAACTGCTGATCAAAAAGCTGCATTGGAAAAAGTGGTTAAAGCCTCTAAAGATGCTCAAAAAGCTCTTAAAGATAAAATGGCTGAGGTTGAAACACGCCTTGTGGTCGTAAAAGGTGACGAATCGGTCACTCCTAAAACATATAAAATCGATCAACACAACCTTGACTTCACTCACATAGCAGGTAAAGAAGAGGTGAAGCACGCAATGGAAGATATCCTTAAAAACGGGGATAAATCTAAATATGTTATCATCGATTCACGCGGTATGGCAGAGATCATCGGTGAGCGTAAAATGGATAACGTTGCACGCGGCGGACACATCCCTGGTTCAAAATTCATTGAGTGGAATAAAATCTCCGATATGAAGAACAAACGCTCTTTCAAATCGGCACAAGAGCTGGTCGAAGTGTATGAGAAAAACGGCGTTACGAAAGATAAAACAATCTATGCTTATTGTATGGTCGGCACAGGTCGTGGTTCTGAGCACATTACGGCTCTAAAACTTCTAGGTTACAAAAATATCAAAGTATTTACAGGTAGCTGGGATGTTTGGGGTAACGATATGAGTTTACCGCTAAAAAGATAAGGAAGAGGTTTAAAGCATGACAAAAGTTATTAATAACAATCGTAGAAACTTCCTTAAAGTTTCTGGTATGACAGCCGCATTGGTTGCTTCACAAGGCAGCCTATTTGCTAAGACTGACGTGATGTCGGTAGAGAACGGAAAAGAGAACTATCCAAACACGAACTATACAGAAAATATGTATAGAAACGAGTTTGCATTCACTTACGGAAAAAAAGAGGAGCACGGTTTTGCTTACCACTGTGTAAACTGTCAAGGTAACTGTGCTTGGGAAGTATGGTCACACAACGGTGTTATCACTCGTGAGAACCAATCTGCTCGCTATCCGGTGATCAATGCTAAGATCCCTGACTTTAACCCGCGTGGTTGTAATAAAGGTGTTCAACACTCTCAAGTTATGTACCAAAAAGATCGTATTCTTTATCCAATGGTACGTGTAGGTAAGCGTGGTGAAGGTAAATGGAAACGTGTAAGCTGGGATGAAGCAGCAGAGAGGATCTGCCAAAACATCTTTGATACGTTGACTGATCCAAACCGTGGTCCGGATAAATTGATGGTTCACGCCGGTACTGGTCTTCTTACTGAAGGTCGTCGTGGTGCTCCACTTCGTTTCTCTACACAGCTAGGTGCTAACCGTATCTACCCGTCATCATATCTTGGGGATATGTTCTCTGGTGCTGCTATCGCATACGGCGAGGGTAACCTTGGATGTACTTGGGACTTTATGTACACCGTAGATACTGCGGTTATGTGGGGTGGAAATCCATCTGTTTCACGTATTCCGGATGCTCACTTTGTTTGGGAAGGTAAATATAACGGAGCGAAGATCATCGTTATCACTCCTGAGTTCAACGCGACTGCAAAATCTGCGGACCTATGGATCCCTATCAAAGCCGGTTCGGACAACATCCTTGCAATGAGTGTCATCCACGAGATCATCAAACACAAACTCTACAAACCGGAGTTCATGAAGATCTATACAGACCTCTCTTTCCTTGTCGATGTAGAGACTAAGAGAATGATTCGTCGTACGGATATGGAGCATACAGAGGATAAAGAGCTTCACCATAAATGGGAAGAGCAGTTCTACTGTATGAATGAAACTGACAAAAAACCATTCTTGATGCCGGGTACGGAAGGAAGTGAAGATAGAACTCTTCGTTTACCAGCTAACGTCAAACCTATGCTAGAGGGTGAGTGGACTATCACTGATCATCACGGTCACCACAGAAAAGTGACGACTGCGTTTGAAATGCTTAAGAAAACAGTTTCTAAATTTGCTCCTGAAGCAACTCAGGAGATCACGGGTGTTCATCCGGGTACTGTTTTACAACTTGCTAAAGATATCGCATTACCAAAAGTTGTAGAGATTACCACAGGTTTCTCGCTCAATAAATACTTCAACGGTATGATGACGATTTGGAACGTTGCATCTATTTGTGGTCTAACGGGGCGTATGGGGCCATACGGCGGTATCAATACCGAAAATGAGTTCCAATTGACGGGTCTTGGCGAGCTTTCAGGTTTTGCCGGTAAATATAACCCACGTTTTGGATCAGGTTTCGTCGGCGAGTTCATGAACGGTAACGGTCTTAAGACATTCGATGAGTACTTTACGGATGAAGATGTTAAACGTGCGCAAAACGGCATGAGCAAAGATGAGTATATGACGGTTCTTAAACAGATTCTCGAAGATGGTAAGAACGGTGGTAAAAACCTTACATCTAAACACGGAAATGTTGTTAAGCCATGGTGGTTACCGACAACTGCGCTTATCGTTGCAGACTCTACGTTTAGACGTAACAAAGGTAACGAGTACCGTAAAGCGTACCTAAACCGTATGGATTTCTGGGCTTATGTTGACTACCGCATGAGTGAAGCTGCACAATATGCAGACGTATTGCTTCCGGCAAAATCACACTATGAGGTTTATGACTTACGTACATCACCTGGTTACCACCGTTTCACGAACTTAGCACAACCTGTTGCTAACATCAAAGAGATCGGTGAAGCAAAAGATGAGTGGACAATGTTCACGTTCTTAGCGAAAAAGCTTGAAGAGATCGCAAACCGTCCGGAAAACATCGATAAAGCAAAAGTTAAAGATGATGTACGTTATGCTCGTCCGGGTTTCCATGACCTTACAATCTTCCACAAAGAGTTCACAAATACGGATGAGGAATCAGAAGGCAACGGTGAGGTTTACCTTGGAACAGACAAGATGGCAGTTCAAGCGGCGCTTGAAAAATGTCTTCAATATGAACCGTGGACTATCGAGAAGATGTACAAAGTGGGTGGTTTCTTGCTTATCAATGAAAAAGCGGCACAAACCTCACCGCTTTACTCAGATAAGCCATACAACTCAAACGAGTTCCACTTCTACCGTTTTGAGCCGTTACACACTATCTCTGGCCGTCAAACATTCTATGTTGACCATGAGATGTTCATCCGTATGGGTGCAAACACAAATACAGGTATGGAGGGTATTCGTCCAAAACGTAAAGAGTATCCTTATGTACTTATGACGCCACATGCTCGTTGGTCTATCCACTCGAACTATAAGACGTCACGTACGCTTCTTCGTTTACAACGTGGTGTTCCGGCAGCACAAGTAAACCGTGAAGTTGCGAAAGTAAAAGGTATTAATGACGGCGATACTATACGCGTCTTTAATAACCTCGGCGAATTCTATGCTATGGCGAAAGTGAGCTCTTCTGCACCTGCAGACGGCCTTGTTCTTGAACATGGTTGGGAGCCATACATGTATAAATTCAATAAAGGTCACAACGAAGTTGTACCTACTTCTCTAAACTTACTAGAGATGGCTGATGGATGGGGTCACCTTAAATTTGGTGGTCTATGGGACGGTAACCAGTATGCGTACGATGGTGCTGTCAACTTCGAAAAAGCAAAAGTGTAAGGAGCATAGATGTCTAAAAGACAATTAGCAATGGTTATGGACCTGAACAAATGTATCGGGTGCCAAACATGTACGGTAGCTTGTAAGACTCAATGGACTAACCGTAACGGCCGTGAGTATATGTATTGGAACAATGTTGAGACATATCCGGGTACGGGTTATCCAAAGAACTGGATGGAGCTTGGCGGCGGTTTTGACGCTGCCGGCGATCTTCAAGAGGGTATTATTCCAAATCTTGAAGCAGATTACGGGGTACCTTGGGATTATAACTACGATGCACTTCAAGGCGGCGCATCATTCGAGCCTAATATAGAGCCGACATGGGGACCGAACTGGGATGAAGACGAGGGTGCAGGTATGTTCCCTCAAGATAACTACTTCTTCTACTTGCCACGTATTTGTAACCACTGTACAAATCCTGGTTGTTTAAGTGCGTGTCCACGTGATGCAATCTTCAAACGTGAAGAAGACGGTGTCGTTCTTGTTGACTTGGATCGTTGTCAAGGGTACCGTTATTGTATAGCGGGTTGTCCATACAAAAAGATCTACTTCAATCCAAAGATCTCTAAATCTGAAAAATGTATCCTCTGTTTCCCACGTGTCGAGCAGGGCTTACCGCCGGCATGTGCACAACAGTGTGTCGGTCGTATCCGTTTCGTAGGCTTCTTGGATGATGAGAACTCACAAGTTCACAAACTTGTACACAAATATAAGGTAGCAATCGGTCTGCGCCCAGACTACGGTACGCAACCAAACGTTTACTATATTCCACCGACTGAGTCTCCGGCTAAGTTCGATGCAGAGGGTAAAATTATTGAAGGTTCAACTCGTCTTCCGATCGAAGAGCTAGAGAAACTATTCGGTGATGATGTACACCATGCGATCAAAACTCTTAAAGCAGAGATGAAAAAACGTAAAGAGACAGGTGAGAGCGAATTGATGGATCTATTGATCGCTTATCAACACTCCGATATGTTCCGTCTTGATAACCACTACTATCAACAAGTAGCTCATGAGAAGGGTCGTCATGCACTTGCTCCGGTAGATACGCGTTATATTGCCGGTAAATATACAGAGACTGCTCATAAAATGAACTTTTTCCATGGCGGACATGGGGAAGCGGGAGGACACCACTAATGAAGAAAATAGCTAGCACACTTTTAGTCGCTGGAACATTGGCATCGACGGCTCTTATGGCTGACGGTGCTATCACAGCCGTTAAAGTTAACACAAACCTAGATAAAGTAAGCTATAACTCAGGCGTTTGGAAAGATGCTAAGTTTTCATCGGTGACTCTTTATCCACAGACAACGATCAAGTTCAATGATAAAAAAGCGAACGAGAAGAATGCTGAGCCAAAAGCAATCACTGCAGAGATTGCCGCGGTATATAACGGTCAAAGAATTGCATTCATGATCAAATGGCCAGATGGTACGAAAAACGTTCAATATGCCGGCAGAACAGACTCTTATGCTGACGGATTTGCAGTTCAATTTGCAAGCAACTACTCTAATCCAAAAGAGCTTCCATATATCGGTATGGGTTCAGAAGGTCGTCAAGTAGTCATTCATTTGCAAAAAGAGACCGTGAAGATCTATGAACCAAACGGGAACGGTGACGTATGGCACCAAGTGAATCCTAACCAGACTCACCTTTTCGGCAAAGATCTTGCAGCATTCAATAAAGAGGTTGCATCAATCGGCAACGGTGATTATGAGCGCAGCTATGTCGGTGAAGGTTTCCGTTCTATGACGGAGATTAAAGACGGCAGCAACAACTCTTATTCTCGTATAGGATATACGGGTAACGGCTGGAGCGGTACATTGAGCCGTGATATGAAGGATGCTTACGTAGATCTTCATGCTGATGCAATTCCGGTAGCTTTTGCTATCTGGGACGGTGAAAACATGGGTCGTAACGGTCTTAAGTATTTGACAGGCTGGACATCTGTAGAGCTTAAAAAAGGAAGTGAACTGACTAAAGCACTGAGCGGTGTCGTAGGCGGTGATATTGAAGCGGGTAAACAAGCAGTAGCAGAAAACTGTGCTAGCTGTCACCAAATTACACCTGCCGATGCTCCAAGTTTGATGGGGCCGTCACTTACAAATATCGGCGGGTATGCATCGGCAGATTATATTCGTGAGTCAATGATGAAGCCTTCGGCCGTCGTTGTCCCTGGTTACAACCGCAATGCACACAGTGCATACGCTTGGTATAACCTTGAAGACGGTAAGAGAGTCTCTACGATGCCTGATTTTAGCTGGTTAGAAGCGGCTCAGATGGATAACATCGTTGCTTATCTTAAAACATTAAAAGCAGAGGTGAAATAATGAAAACTCTTAGCTTAATCACATCATCTTTGGCTCTTGCTGCAGCATTGGCGCTCTCTGGTTGTGGTAGTGCACAGCCTGAGGCTCCGGCAAAAGCAGAACCAAAGGCGCAACCGCAGGCTAAAACGGCTGCAGAGGTTGTAGAGGTCGAGAAAGTCGGTTTCCTTTCAACTAAGGAGTGTGCTGCAAAGGGCGCATTTACGGATTGTTATTTAGAGACATATAGCTGCGGAACTACGGGATGTTATAAAAACACTGAACCCGGCGTTCCTGGAAAGATCGAGATCGTTCTCTTTAGCCATGCAGAGGGTCATACATACAATGTTGACTACTCGACTGTCGGTCTTAAAGAGCTAGATCACGGTATCAACAGAAACGATGTTACGCTCATCGGTAAATACAACCCTGATACGAACACAATTCACGTAATGGAGTTCAAAGCTCCACCACCACCTAAAAAGTCATTCTTTAAAGGTTGTCTATAACTCTTAAAGCCCTTTGATGGGGCTTTAAGTTTCTTCTCTTTATTTATTAGGCGTTATTTTTATTTAAATCGTAAGCCTAACTATGGTAAAAATCACCACTTATAATCAGGAATATCTATGGAAAAAGAGTATCGGCTCTACATTTATGCATTTTTATCGCGCACACTAGCTGATATACCCGATAAAAAATATATCAGAGACTTAAAAAGCAATAGCGAGTTATTGGGGCTTTTAGGTGAATCGACTCAAAGCTGGTTTACAGAGACCGGCGAAGATGAACTCTATGATAAGCTCAATGAAGACTATTCGTCCATGTTTGTTATAAATACTCAACCCGTTGAGTCATTCGTGCTGGATGCAAAGAATGAAACACTCGTAGGATTGCAAAATCCCGTAATGAATTTTTATTATAGACATGGTTTTGACGTCAATATGGATCAGACGCATATTATGGCCCCGGATCACCTCTCGATCGAGTTTGCATTTATGCAGACACTCGTATATCGTGATGAAAAAGCTCCTCAGCATGAGTTTTTAAAAGAGCATATATTCAAGTGGGTCGTTCCCTATATGATCGGTATGAAGAGTATGGCCCAGACCCCTTTTTACAAAGATCTGTGCGATTTCATTGTAGAGTTTATCGTAGCAGACTACGAATATACGCTCCAGTTTTTAGAGGATTAATATGGCAGGACTCACATTTATACAAAAAAATGAGTTGTTCAGCTATAGCGGTACCAACTGTGTCAGAAACGACTATTTTCATAACGACTGCCATCTTTGTGTGGATATATGTCCAAAAGATGCGATCAAAGTGGTACGAAACAGGATCACGCTCTTTGGAAATGAGTGTATCAACTGTGCCGCATGTATGGGTAGCTGCCCTACAGAAGCACTCTCTTTGGAAGGATTTGATACGAATGCTTTTGTCAAAGATCTGCCTCATAAAGAGAATCCGTTTATCTCATGTAAAAAAGAGAGTGTCTGTTTAGGCGCTTATGATGTTCACCACTATATAACCATGGGGCTTAGCTGCACTAGCACCATTACATGCGATTTGGCTCACTGTGGGGATTGCGCTCTCAACCAAGATAAGAAGGTAGAGGAGTTCATAAGAGGCGAGATCGCTAGGGCGAACGACTTTCTTGCGGCATGTGAGATAGAAAAGCAGATTCAACTCCAAGAGGAGAAACCGGAGGAGGAGAACTCAAAAAGAGCACTCTTTCGAAAAGCGATCACAAAAGCCAAAGATACGATAGAAAAAGGTGACGAAGAGGTTGAGAAGAGCTCCTTGACGATGACTAAGGATTATCAGAAATCTACATCTTTTGATGGGCTTCCGCTGAAATTTGCTCTGCTTAAAGAGGCGCTTCGTTCTCACATGCCAAATATCACGAAAACATCGCACGCTACGAACTTCGGCATATTTGCACAAAAACAGATCGTTTTTGAATCGTGTACTAACTGCGGAGAGTGTGTACAGTTCTGTCCGACCGCGGCACTCACTAGCACAAGCGACAAGCAAGGAATCAACTTTAATGCAGGAAACTGTATCGCATGCGGTATATGCGATCATATCTGTAAGCCAAACGCAATCTCGTCGGCAGAGGGGATCGATTTGGTAAAAGTGGCGTATAATCGTGCAGAGAATTTAGTGCATTACGATATGGTAATGTGTCAGGAGTGCCGCTGTCCATATCCGTATAGGGGCGGTGATCCTATCTGTGACAGGTGTGCAGATTATAGAAAAGATTTTGCGCACATATTCACTTTAGCTAAAGATATGTAAGAGGTCTCAAATGGTCAAAAATGTCAATGAGTTTGCAAGCAATCCAATTGCAGCGGGAAAGGGCGGAAGCTTTCAGGTTTTGATTGGAGCCGATAAGGCCCCGAACTTTGCAATGCGTAAATTTACGATCAGAAGCGGCGGGAATATGCCGCTGCATACCAACACGGTCGAACACGAACAGTATGTATTGAAGGGTAGTGCACGCGTACGCTTAGGCGATCAAGAGCTTGTGGCACAAAAAGATGACGTGATCTATATTCCTGCCGGCGTAGCACACTCTTACGATGTCGTAGGAGATGAAGACTATGAGTTCTTATGTCTTATTCCGACGACGTTACAGGACTGTATAACGATCGTAGAGTAGATTAGGCGAAGACTACTCTATTACGCCCTTGATGCTTTGCACTATAGAGGGCGCTATCTGCTTTTTGATAGAGCATATCTTCATGCAAAGAGTCGTTTTGATTGATGACGACGGCTCCGAGCGATATCGTTAAAACCTTATAGTCTCCGTTATATTGATGATCTATATGCAGCTCTTCGATCTTTTTCACAAGCTCTTGGAGATGCTCTTTAGCAAGTTCGATATCCTCTACCTTTAAAATTCCTGCAAACTCCTCTCCTCCTATTCTAAAGAGAGCGTCGCTTTCGCGTTTAAAAGCCGACTTCATGGCGTAAGCGATCTGTATCAAGGCATCATCACCCGCTTTATGGCCGTAGTTATCGTTATAGCGTTTGAAATTATCCAGATCGAGAATAAAAAAGATAAAGGTATCCTCTTTGCGTTTGGCATGTGAAAGCGTCAAAGCAAAGAGTTTGTCGAAGTGGCGTCTGTTGTAGAGGGATGTCAATGAATCGGTAATAGAGAGGTACTCAAGTTTGTTGGTATAGACGATCTCCTTTTGACGAATCGCATCAAGCTCCTCTTGAGCCTTCTCTAGAGAGAGCTCATGCATATAGATGATGTAGGTGATGACAAGCGAGGCGACGCAGTAGCGTAAAAAACTTGTGAGATCCCACATTCCGTCTTGCCACACATCGATGCCGTTGTAGGCGAGATAGAAGAGTATAGCATAGTAAAAAGCGGTAAGCTCAAGCCCGAGCTTGCGCCCTAATAGGGTGATGACGAAGATAGGAAAGAAGATCGTCCAGATGATCCCAAAACTGGTGTTACCGTTGATATAGACAAAAGCTATGAAGAAGAGCAGAAGTGAAATGGAACCGATTATGGCACCGATATCGACCGCGTGGTTGCGGTAGAGGTTGATGAGGGCAAAGAGTGTTGAGAGTGCCGCTATGGCATCTAAAAGGGCAACGAACCTATTCTCTACCTGAAAGAGATTTACGAAGGCGAAAAGGGTGAAGACGAAAGTAGCGATGATAAGAAACGTGGTCGTAAGAATGATCCTACGATGCTCGATAAAGTTCTTTCCTTTCAAGCCGGCGGTAAATATCTTCTCAAGTGTCATGAACTCTCTATTTATCTTTATTTTCGATCTTCTCTTTGGCACTCTTTATGGCACTGCCTAGTGCATTTTTGGCGACACCCCAGGCTTGTTTCCCCATACGTTTCGCCTCTTGTGCCGTTTGAGATTTTAATGCACTGTCTGCACGTCGAACAGCCTGCTTTGCAAATGAGGCAAAGCGTTCGCGCATCACATCGGCCGTCTCTCTTGAAGTGTAGAGGAGCTCTTCAAGATCGTAGCTCATATCGGATTTGGCCTGAGTGAGTATCCCTTTAATGATATCAGGACTTTTGTCCGCTTGTGTCTGAATAACCTGCGAAAAGAGGGTGTCTGTTTGGTTGAGATCTTCGATGATGGTGTCGTAATCTTCGATAAGAATATGCTTTGCTTCGATAGGCATATAAGCAAGACGTTTTTTAAAACGGTGGATAGACTGCAGCAAGCCCCCGCGCATCCCTTTGACCGTTCCGTGAAGGATATACTCCGCTTTATTCGGTTCGGCTTCGGCGATATCGATGGCCGATTGTAAAATGGTTGAGAGTATCTTGCGGATACGGATGGTATTGAGCGAACCCTCTTTGATCGCTTCGAACGCAAGCTCCTTGATGATCTCCTCTAGCGTCTCTTTGATCTCTTTGACGTCAGACTCGTTGGCCTTTTCAAGTGTGGTGATGATAGCACTCTCGACCGTCTCGGCCAAGAAATCGAAGAGGTCGATCGATTGCAGTTTTACTTGGTGCAGTTTTGCTAACGCCTCTGTATCATCGCTTGAGAGCTGTGCTTCCATAGCGTTAAAGAGGTTGTATTTTGCATGCTGAAGCTCCTCGGCCTTTCGCTTAAGCGCCCTCTCTATACGCTCTTTTTGAGCCATCAGCGACTCTACTTCGTCGTGCAGGTTCTTTGTCTCAAGCTCTAAAACGGTGGTCGTTATAGAGCGTATCTCGTGCAG
>JACXUD010000302.1 GCA_014764025.1 Campylobacterota bacterium
CTCTTAGCTTTGGCTAGGAGGTGCGAGCCCCTCCTATAAATAGAGTAAAAATTGCTCCTTCTAAAATCGCACGTAGAGTTTTTAGAGGTGCCCTTAAAAGAATTTAGATTCGTTGAGTGCCTGCAAGCGTCGCTCGCTCGCTGCGATCGCTTTAAGCAGATTGGCTGTGGTCACTTTGAGTTCGGCATAGTAGAGTTTTGCTTTATCCATCTCCAGATCGCTCACTTTAGGTGCACCGAAGAATTTTGACAGCAGACCCTTCTTCTCCTCTTTAAAGAAGATGTTATAGAGCCTAAAATACTCCGTATGCCACTTTGAGTGATGGAAGTCAAGATCTTCATAAAATTGTGATCCAAGAATCTCTTTCATGTGGTTCTCTTCATTATAGAGCCACTTACCGAATCCGCACTGCGTCTTTGAGACGCTTGTAGGGTCGTCGATACTTTTTCCGCTTATAAGCTTCTCGATTTTTGCCATCTGGAGCTCGTGCGACTCTCTTGCTTTTATAATTGCTTCTAATGCTGCTTGCTTCTTCATACCCTGTACTTTTTTGAAAACTTCGCTTGATTATTGCATAACTTTAATAAAATAATTATATAATCGTAGCAATTTTATTTTAAGGATGTAAAAGTGGATAGACCTACGCCTATAGACCGCGAAATTAAACTCAACCCAAAAAGATATATCGTCTCAAAAACCGATGCCAAGGGGATTATCGAGTATGGGAACGACTACTTCGTAGAGATATCCGGGTATAAAGAGTCCGAGCTTCTCGGAAAGCCGCACAGCATCATTCGCCACCCCGATATGCCAAAAGTCGTCTTTAAGATGATGTGGGACCGCATCAACAAAGGTCAGAACATCATGGCCGTCGTAAAGAATATGGCAAAAGACGGCAGCTACTACTGGGTCGTCACCGAGTTCGAGCCGAAGATCGATCCTATCTCAAACGAGATCATCTCTCACACCGCATTTCGTAAAGCGGCTCCTCAAAAAGCTATCGATACTATGGCTCCGATCTACGCAAAGTTGCTTGAGATCGAGAAAGAGGGCGGAATGGCCGCGAGCGAGAAGTATCTGCGCGGTCTTTTAGAGGAGAAGAACACGACGTATGATAAGTTCGTGGATGAGCTTGTCGAGAACAAAGGGCTCTTTAAAATCTTCTTTGCGGCAATGAAAAAAATCTTCTCATAAATCTTTTTAGGCTAAAATGTCCTTTTTTTAAAAGGCATTTTAGTGAATATCAAAGAGCGACTTCAAAACGAAAATCTGACACTCCCGAGTAACTTCTTCTCAAATATTCAACACTTTAAAGAGAATCTTTTTAAATGGAACAAGATCCATAACCTCAGCGGTGCGCGCGATGAAGCGACGATGGATGACTTTATCGTCGATGCCGTTTTACCGATCGCCTTTTTGCCGCCGGTGAACTCTCTTTTGGATATCGGTACGGGTGCTGGTTTTCCCGGACTGATCTTGGCCATCGCACTTCCTAATACGCAAGTAACCCTCGTAGAGCCTATTGCAAAACGCGCAAGTTTTTTACAATATAACGCCGTCTCTATGGGGCTGAAAAATGTTACGGTGGTCAAAAAGAG
>JACXUD010000303.1 GCA_014764025.1 Campylobacterota bacterium
AAGAGAGTAAAAATTGCCCTTCCCGAAGGGCTTTGGAGATTTTTCCTTCCTCATCGTTGCCGCTCATCGCCGTAGCTTTAGCTATGGCTTTTCGCGTCGCCTTGACTCAGTAAAAATCTCCTAAAGCTAAAACCGCGTAGAGTTTTTAGAGGTGCCCATAAGCCAGCTCAAAAGCAGATAAAATGATCGTCGATTTACACAACCACACACCTCTTTGCAACCATGCCGAAGGTGAGCCCGAAGCCTATATCAAAGCTGCCATTGAAGCGGGTAGCCGCTACTTTGGATTTGCCGATCACGCTCCTATGGATTACGATCCCAAATATAGAATGGGCTTTGCCGACATGGCGCGCTACGAGGCGGAGGTCCTTAGGCTTAAAGAGAGCTACAAAGAGCATATAGAGATACTTTTGGGGTATGAGGTCGATTACCTTGAGGGGCATATGGACGAACGTGTCCTTAACGCCAAAGTCGATTATCTTATAGGATCAGTGCATTTTATCGGGGATTGGGGATTTGACAATCCCGAATTCATCGGCCGATACGAACATGAGGATATCGATGCAGTTTGGCAGAAATACTTCGACGCTATCGAAGCGATGGCCAAGAGCGAACTTTTTCAGATAGTCGGACATCTAGACCTGATCAAAGTCTTTAAATACATGCCCACTAAACCGATACTCAGCATCGCTTCAAACGCTTTACTCGCCATTAAAGAGTCCGGCATGGCGCTCGAGCTCAACGTTGCGGGATACCGAAAGCCTGTTGCCGAGCCCTATCCGTCTCTAGAGCTGCTACAAGAGGCAAACCGCTTAGGCATTCCAATCACCTTTGCCTCGGACGCCCATAAACCCGAACAGGTCAATCTCTTTGAGAATGCGATAGTTTCACATGCCAAAGCGGCAGGGTATAGCGAATGCGTCTATTTTATAGACAAAGAGATGCACCGCATCCCTTTTTAGCTCTTCGTATTGACCATCCACATCGAGAATATGTCAAGATAGTTCCAAAACGACTCGATATATTCAGGGGTGATCCCCTCATCCACAAGCCCTTCTAGAAGCGGTATATAGAGGCTCAGCCATACGCGGCGGCCCTCCTCGTCTATTCTAAAAGGGGCATGGCGCCCCACCATCTGATGCTCGCCGCGCGTCTGCGTGAAATAGTCGGGGCCTCCGCACACCTCTATCAAAAAATCGGCCGCATGCTTTTGCGCTTCGGCAAAATCCTCTTCATCGTTCACCGGGAACAAAAAGGCTATAGGGCTGTCGCGGATAAGGTCATAGTGATCAAAGACAAGTTCGCGGAATCGCTCTTCGCCGACTTCATAGAAAAAACCCGGATGCGGTTTGGTCACAGGCGGACGTACGCCTATTTGACCGTTCGTAACAGTTAAGTTCATAATAACCTCTCATTTTTTTAGACTCATTTTATAGAAGCGGCGGTTAGGGGATTATAAATTGGAACTATAAAGAGCCACTTGCAAATCTTTCCCTCAAATCATCCAAAAACTAGCATAGATTTCAGAATGTGAGTTGAACGATTGCATCTTTTAGATTTGTTTCGATTAT
>JACXUD010000072.1 GCA_014764025.1 Campylobacterota bacterium
GATGACGTCAAATCGCTTCGAGAGCGCCAATTCGTCGAGGACGCTTCACCGACCGCGCACCCGATCCAGCCAGACTCGTACATCGCCATCAACAACTTCTATACCGCAACGGTCTATGAGAAGGGGGCCGAGGTGATACGAATGCTCTACACGCTGCTGGGCTGTGAGAAGTTTAGAGCCGCGACGGATCTATACTTTGCCACGTTTGACGGCCAAGCGGTGCGGACTGACGACTTTTTATGGTCTATGCGCGAGGCCAGCGGGCTTGATCTATCGCAGTTCGAGCGATGGTACCACCAAAGCGGCACGCCGACACTCGTGGTTGAGCAGAGCCATGAAGCCTCAGAGTATAAACTGACACTCACGCAAAAAGTGCCCGATGCGGTCGATGGAAGCAAACAGATGCCTTACTACTTCCCGCTCAAAATCGCTCTTTATAATCAAGAGGGAAGCGAGCTCTTAGAAGAGACGCTTATTGTAAGCCAAGAGAGCGAGACGTTCGTTTTCACATGCCAAGAAAAACCGATTCTCTCAATAAACCGCGATTTCAGCGCCCCTATCAAAGTGGAGTTCTCGGCATGTGAGAATCTCTTTTTGATGAAGCACGACACCAACGCTTTTAGTCGCTATGAAGCAGCCCAAAACTATGCAATAGCGACGATTGAGCGGCTGATGGCGGGCAAGGGAGTCGATAGCGCCTTTGTGGATGCCTATGGTTATCTGCTTGGTCTTGATCTTGATCTCTCTTATAAAGCGCTTTTGTTGGAGCTGCCAAACATAACGACACTTATGCAGCGCCAAGAGGTGGTCGATTTCGAGCCTATCTATGCGGCAAAAGAGGCGTTGGAGCTTGAACTTGCTACCGTACATAAAGCTAAACTGCTAGAGCTTTACAACGCTTTTCACATGCCAAGCGATGATTCACTCAGTGCAGAGAGTATGGGAAAAAGAGCGCTGAAAAACGGGGTGCTGAAGTTGCTGAGCACATCCAAAGATGAAGCGGTATTGCAGATGGCAAAAGAGCAGTATGAGAACTCTATCACCATGACTGATAGAATTGCAGCACTCGATATCTTGGAGAACAACTCGGCAAGCTTGAGTGCAACGGCATTGGCTGATTTTTATGCAAGATACAAAAACGATACGCTGGTGATGAACAAATACTTTGCGATTCTTGCCGCATCAAGCAGAGAAGGGGTGCTAGATCGAGTTATGGCGCTTCAAAATGACCCGGCTTACAGCGAGGTGGTGCCGAATTTGGTGCGCTCGCTCATCGGCGTCTTTGCGCGTAACTATAAATATTTTCACGCAAAAGACGGACTTGGGTATAAATTCATCGCTCAAAAGGTTTTAGATATCGATAAAATCAATCCGCAGATCGCTTCGGGGTTATGCAGCGCCTTTAAAATTTACGAAAAACTCAACCGGACTAATAAAGATTTGATGCGCACAGAGCTTGAGTGTATCGTTTCTACACACTCACTCTCTAAAAATGTTTACGAAATTGTAAGCAAAATCTTAAAAAAATAACCTCTTTTTTAACGTTATAAATCTTTAAGCTCCCTATTTCAGGGAGTTTGAAGAGTAGTATTTATCAAATATATAATTATTATTTGTTATTTGAAAGTGAAAATGTGATAACAAATAGTGACTCTTTGGGGTATAATGGTCGTATCATAAATTCTTATAGAGGAGAGGATATGGCAAGAGTAGTAGTACTTGGAGGGGGCGTTTCCGGGCATACGGCAGCGACATTTGCAGCTAAATGGCTAGGAAAAAATCATGAAGTGGTCGTTGTAACGCCAAACTCAAAATGGAACTGGATTCCATCAAACATTTGGGTCGGTGTCGGCCAAATGACAAAAGAGGATGTAACGTTCGAGCTGGAGCCTGTCTATAAAAAAGCAGGTATCACGTTCAAGCAGGCAAAAGCGGTCTCGATCAACCCTGAGGGAAGCGAATCGAGTGTTAAACCGTTCGTGACCATCGAATATACGGGCCAAGGCAAAGCCGGAAGCAGCGAAAATGTAGAGTATGATTACCTCATTAATGCTACGGGTCCAAAACTCAACTTTGGCGCAACACCGGGTCTAGGTGAGGGAAGCAACTTAGGTGAGTTTACAGTTTCGGTTTGTACGGCAGACCACGCAGACCACGCTTCACATGAGCTTCAAAAGTGCATCGATAAGATGAAAAAAGGGGAGCGTCAAAAGTTCCTTGTAGGTACGGGTCACGGTATGTGTACATGTCAAGGTGCAGCGTTTGAGTATATCTTCAATATTGAGCATGAACTAAAAAAAGCGGGTGTACGCGACATGGCAGATATCAAGTGGATATCCAACGAGTCGTTCCTCGGCGACTTCGGGGTCGGCGGGCTTCACATGAAAGCGATGGGCTTTGCGGTAAGTTCTAGAATCTTTGCAGAGTCGCTCTTTGCCGAGCGTAATGTTGACTGGATCATCGGTGCGCACGTAAACAGAGTAGAGAAGGGCAAAGTCCACTATGAGCTGCTTGATGGAACAATGGGTGAAGAGACGTTTGACTTCTCTATGCTTATCCCGCCGTTTGCGGGTGTGGGTTTAAAAGCTTACAACAAAGCGGGTGAGGATATCACTTCAAGCGTATTTGCTCCAAACGGCTTTATGAAGGTCGATGCGAACTATGCTGCAGGATCGTATGAGAACTGGAAAGCAAGCGACTGGCCGAGCACCTACCAAAACCCAACCTATAAGAATATGTTTGCGTGCGGTATCGCATTTGCTCCGCCGCATCCGATCTCTAAGCCGATGAGCTCGCCAAACGGCACGGCTATCGGTCCTACTCCTCCAAGAACAGGTATGCCATCAGGTATCATGGGTAAAACGGTTGCTCGCAGCATCTGCGACCTAATCCTCAAAGGCGAGAACGCGCCGCTTCACAAAGCCTCAATGGCAGAGATGGGTGCGGCGTGTGTTGCTTCGGCAGGTAAAGGTCTCTTTAACGGTACGGCTGCAGCTATGACGATCTATCCGGTCGTGCCGGACTTTGAAAAGTATCCGGGAACGGGTCGCGATACGGACTACACGTTCGGCGAGATCGGTTTGGCCGGTCACTGGATCAAACATATATTGCACTATATGTTCATCTACAAAGCGAAGCTCAATCCGGGCTGGACGATGATTCCGGAATAAATAGAAAATAAGGAGATAAAAAATGTCAAAATACGGTGAAAAGAATATCAAGGCTTACGGCAATAACTATACGACGATGACCCCG
This sequence comes from Campylobacterota bacterium, assembly GCA_014764025.1. Taxonomy (GTDB): domain Bacteria; phylum Campylobacterota; class Campylobacteria; order Campylobacterales; family Sulfurimonadaceae; genus JACXUD01. The sequence continues at coordinate 3,256 of JACXUD010000072.1, forward strand.
GGGCCATTCGCAAAATTCTTAAGAACATGCGTTGTCTATCAGTTCATCCGATTTATAATCATTAATCTTAAGATGCTTGTAGTGGTGAAAAAGAGCCACTAAAAAGCACTTTCAAAGAGCCTTGCGGCTCTTTAAACCCCTTTGCATCACTTTTTTTAAAGGCTACAATTTTTATGGTACGCACGATCATCACCTATCCGACCCCACCAAGCGTTCAGTACGGTACCGATGTCCGTTTTTTTGATAGCTCTCTCTTTGAACTTCTGCAAGATCTCAAAGATACGATAGAGGCAAATCATCTTCAAGCCCTTGCCGCGTTTCAGATAGGGAGCTACTACAATGTCGTAACGGTTAAAAAGGAGGATGGAGAGTTTTTGGAGCTCATTAATCCAAGGCTGCTCAGCTCAAGCGGCTCGATCACTTCACAAGAGTCCACCGCCTATTTTCCGGGTCTTACTGCCGAGGTGACACGATTTGAGACTATTTCGGTCATCTATCAAGATAGAGAGGGCAAAGATCAAAGCCTTAAGGCTAACGGGGCTTTTGCAGTTCTATTGCAGCGTAAGCTCGACTATACTTTCGGTTCGAGTTTTATCAATAAACTCTCGAAAGAGGAGAAGAAGCGATTCGAGAAGAAGCTTGAGTTTGGCAGTGATGTCGCAATTTCAGAGAGCTGCCCCACGACTTTTAAGCGTGACTATCTTCAAAAAGCATCAAAAGCCGCTTTTGTCATCATGTTCGCGATGATCGTAATAGCGCTACTCTTCTCAAATGACGATACAAAGCAGAATCTATGGGAGTATCAGCTCTACGGCTCATACTTTGTCGTGTTGATGCAGATCGTCTATATCTTCTACGGGCAGTACGAGGGCAAGAGATACAGTTCGTGTACGAGTTGTCAGATCGGCAATATCATCGGCACCGCGGCTATTGCACTCTTTAAATTAACATTAATTATGGTAATATCATATTTTCTTATAAAACCATAGGCGGCGTCCATAGCTTTGATGTTGCCTAAAATTGAGACGATATGAATGAACTACTTCCTCATCTAACAAGGACACAGCACCTTTTTTTAGAGTCAAAGAATCAGATAATCAAGAAGTGGCTCTCTTATGAAGGGCCCAACAAGATACTTCTCTTGCACAATATAGACTCCGAGCTCTTTAGCTCGCGGTATGCAAGCGGCGTCTTTGACTACTTTATGGGTGTGATATCGGGCGAGACGCAGATAGGAAACTGCCCCATCATGCAGAATCTTCTTGCTTACTTAAAAGATAGAGAGATCGGTGCCGATGAGCTCTTTGAGATATGCAGCCACTTTCGCCGTGCGATGATCGATTTTACCTATGAAGCCGGTATAAACTCCAAAGAGAGTTTCGATGAGATCAGTTACATATTCGATCAAAACTTCCGCGGCATCCTCAAATACTACACCGATACGATCTTTAAAAAGCTTGTCGATGCCCGCCAAGAGGCGCTGCGAGCGGGTGAGGCCAAAGAGTATTTTCTATCCAATATGAGCCACGAGATACGTACGCCGCTCAATGCCATCTTGGGCTTCGTCAAGCTTTTGATCGCAGAAAACCTGCCTAAAAAGCACAAAGGGTATTTAGAGATTATTTTAAGCAGCGGCGAGAACCTGCTGAGTATTATCAACGACATCCTCGACTTCTCGAAGCTTCGCAGCGGCGAATTCACGATCGAACCGAAGCTCTTTTCGATCCATGCCGAGCTCTCACAAACGCTAGAGCTCTTTTTGGCGAGTGCCAACGCCAATAATATAACGCTTGTCTCGTTCATAGATCCAAAGATCCCAAAAGAGCTCTTTGGGGACTCTTTGCGAATCAAGCAGATTCTCTCGAACTTCTTAAGCAATGCCATCAAGTTCACAAAAGACGGGGTGGTGAGCGTTGAAGCGAGCTGTGACGAGGGGATGCTAAAAATTAGTGTGAGCGATAACGGGATAGGGATAGATAAAAAAGATCTCAAGAATATCTTTACCGCTTTTACACAGGTGGGCAACGACAGCATCAAAAAATCTGCAGGTACGGGGCTTGGGCTCTCTATTTCACACCAATTGGCCAGACATATGGGCGGTAACGTCTATGTCGATTCCAAACTAGGCGAGGGGAGCAAGTTTTGGTTCGAGATCCCGGTCGAGGTCTATAGCAACGAGTGTATCGTCTTTGACGATATGAAGGAGCTTGCACACCACAAAATAGCCCTCTATACGCAGTACGGCGCGATCAACTTCAAACATCAATCGTTTTTGCGCTATGCCAAGCTCTTTGGATTGCAGGTGAATATCACCTCGAAGCTTGATCCGAATGCGAACGTCACGATATTCTCTTATGAGGATGTTGATTCCTCTTTTGTGGAGCTTGTTAAAAAATCGGATAGTAGCTTTATCGTTCTTATGGGTAAACTTGTCAGTGATTTCGAGGGTTACTCCAATATTGTGGTTGTACCGTTCCCGCTCTACTGTTCAAAGATTCGCAATGCCTTTCATGAGCTCTTCTACCCGTCCAAGGAGACGATACAGTCTATCAACGTCACGGAGCAGTACAGCGGGCATGTGCTCGTCGCCGAGGACAACGAGGCGAATCAGGAGCTGATAAAGATTTTGCTTGGAAAATACGGGCTCAGCTGCGACATTGCTCAAAACGGATTAGAGGCTTATAATCTATACAGAGAAAAACACTATGACCTGATTTTGATGGATGAGCAGATGCCGATCATGGACGGCAATGAAGCTGTACGCAGGATCCTTGCCTATGAGAAGGAGAACAAACGTCCCCATACGCCTATATCTGCGGTGACGGCAAATGTAATGAAGGGCTCAAAAGAGCGTGACCTCTCTAACGGATTCGACTCCTTTCTAGGAAAGCCCATCGTGCTTAAAGAGCTAGAGAGGGTCTTTACAAAATATCTCCCCAGCACGCAGAAGCTTCTGCACACAAGCAGTAAGGCAATGCGGCATGAAATACGCGGTCTTGATGCCAAGAAGCTCTCTGATGAGCTGATGCTGACACAAGATGAGCTTATTACGCTCTTGGAGTTATTCATAAAAAAGATGCACACGACGCTCAAGGCTTTAAACGAGGCGGTCATAGTGGGCGATATGAAGAAGATCGCGCTGCTTTCACATGCCATCAAGGGCTCAAGCGGCAACTTTCGAATAGAGTTTTTGCAAGATAAAGCGACAGAGATGGAGAAGATGGCAAAAGAGTCGAATAGAGCCTATGACTTTTATGCCACCTTTTTAAAGATTAAAAAGCGGATCGAAGAGATAGAGATTCTCTAATCTTCGATATAGTAGCCCATTCCCGAAGCGTTTTTGATGACGTCGGTCTGAAGCTTGTTGCGAAGACGCCAGACAAGAGTGCGAACGCTATTTTCGGTAGCCCCGTGATCTTCCCAAACATAACTTATTGCTTGATCGAATGTGACGACATGACCGAGCTTCGCTACTAAAAGGCGTAGAAATGCGTTCTCTTTCTTGGTGAGTTTGATCTTTTTGCCTTTGTAGAAGGTTTCACATGCCACGAGGTCTAAAAAGTAGTCGTCGCCGAACAAGACGATCGGTTTTTCGCTTGATTGGCGTTCATGCAGCATACGCTCTAGATCTATCTGCTCTAGTTTAGGGGTGTTAAGCTCCTCGATACGTTGATTCTCTACATCATAGCGGAAGAGAGCCATCTGGATCGTTGCATGAAGCGAGCTAGGATCGAAAGGTTTGACGATATATCCGTAGGGCTCGGTGAACTTTGCCTGTGTAATGATATCGTCGTCGCTGTACGACGTTAAGAATATAAATGGTATGGCATATTGTGCTTTGACGTGTTTTGCCAGCTTTATGCCGTCACTGCTCTCTTGAAGAGAGATATCTATGATGACGATATGCGGCGTGTGGCTTTTAAGATATGCTTTTGCACTCTCGGCATCACTGCACATTTGAACTACGTGATAGCCATGCTTTTGAAGCGACATATTCAAATTGAGTGCGGTTATCTCATCATCTTCGACGATAAGGATCTGACGCTTGCCATCGCTATCCATACATTCCCCTTTTATTATAAAAACGTAACTATTTTGTGATACAAATTATATTATATAACTATTAATTATTAATCAAAAATGACGATAAAAATATACGTTCTTATACTCTGTTGTTACTTTATGATACTAAAAAAGTTCCCTAAAAATGCCGATCCTTTTTTGTGGGTGTATCTGAGTGAGATTACGTACGCATCTTCTCTTAGATCTCTTTACGGTCTTTTTGTATCTCGATTTCGGTGGTGTTGAGGCGTGATTTGAATTTAAAGTAGAGCTGGAACTGCAGAGCGATGGCTATAAGCCCAAAAAAGCTGAGTATCATAAAGAGGATCGTCAGGTTTTGGGTGAAATAGTCAAAGAGCATCGCGCTGATGCCGCCTGCACGATCGCCGAAGAGATCATGAATGAACGGATCATAAGATAGTCTTTGAGATCCACCGATTCATCTTGCATAAAATCGACCGTATGGATACGGGCGATCTCGAATGTGATGCCTTGAATAGTGAAGATCGTGAGAATAACATAGGTAAAGAGGGTGATAGAGACGTTGTAAAGGTAGTAGCTTGCTATCTGGATGATATCTAAAAGGATCGCAAAGAGATAGATGTTGTAGATTTTGATATTTTTAAAAAGAGGCTGAATAAAGCCGTCAAGCGCACCGATGAGCATGTAGAAGCTGATCATGTAAACGGGCAGATAGGTTCCCTCCAGCTTTGTTACAAATGGCAAAATAGTCCAGTCGATATAGGTTGTTATGAATAGAACTAATGATTGAATACGTAAAAACTTGCTTTTTTTAATTTCGTGAAAGATCGGTTTGTAGTTAGATAACGGCATGTGAATATGTACCTCTAGAGACGAATCATACTCTTTGTAGATAAAAGAATCTAAGTATCGATTGAAATCGACTTATATTTAAAGTTATAATAATTATAAAATAAATAATAGTAACCATAGCAGGTGAGCGTTTATAGGAGAATACGAAATGACAGAAATTGTGAGTTTAGCCGTTACGCTTATTATCGGTGCAGTACTCTATGAGTATTTAAAGCCAAAAGAGGAGCACAACCATTACAATGATGTTGATGAGGAAGCCTAATTGCTAAATACAGAAAAAGAGAAGATGTAAAAAGAGCATCTTTTTTAGGAGATATTTAACTGACACTTTTGGGCACAAAATGGGCACACTGACAAAAAATCATAGAGTGATTGCAAGAAAAATTAGCTACCATAGAGCTACCAAGGATTTTTAAGCCTCTGAAAGTAGGTAATTTAGGGATTTTTAAAAGGAGTGGCTCCGAATACTGGATTCGAACCAGTGGCCAAGTGATTAACAGTCACCTACTCTACCGCTGAGCTAATTCGGAATA
>JACXUD010000304.1 GCA_014764025.1 Campylobacterota bacterium
GTTGCAAGATCTGCCAACATCATCGTATCTTTTGGATCAAACTTCCACTCAGTCGTACATGGAGAAACGGCATTGATAAACACCGGCCCATCAACTGCAAAACCGTGTTGGATCTTTTTCACCATATCTTTCCACTTGTTAGGCGATACTTGTGCAGCGTATGGAATGTTATGAGCTGCCATAATCGCTACCACATCTTTTTTGTGTTTTTTCTCGCCGTAGCTTACACGACCCGCCGGTGAAGTAGTCGTACTACTGCCGATAGGAGTCGAAGATGAACGTTGCCCACCCGTATTTGCATAGACCTCATTGTCTAATACGACATGCATAATGTTATGACCACGCTCCATACATCCGGAGATCCACTGGAAACCGATGTCATATGATGCGCCATCACCTGCGAACGATACGAATTTAGGATTACGATCTGGTTGCTTCAAACGACCTTTGCGTTTTAATGCTTTGTGCATAGCTTCTGCACCGGCAACAGCCGTTGAACCGTTCTCAAATCCGATGTGAATCCAAGAAGCATCCCATGATGTATATGGATAAACCGCGGTACAAACTTCAAGACATCCGGTTGATGCAGAGAGAACAAGATCATCATTCGTTGCATTAAGAACTTCACGAACGATGATAGAGTGTGCACAACCAGGGCAGAGAAGGTTTGCACCCTCAAAGCGGTCTGCCGAAGTCGAGAACTCTTTTAGATTTTTAATATTTTTCATTTCACTCATGACAAATTCCTATAAAAACGATAGTTTCGGTCCACGAACACCGATAAATTGTTGTAGTGGAGTTAGAACTTTACCTGCGTCAGCATTTGCTTGAAGCTCTTTGTAAAGATCTTTGAGGTGAGCTTTTGTCAAGTCACGTCCACCCAAACCATAAACATAACCAGAGAGCGCAGCTTTAGTATCCGTATTGAAAAGAGCTCCAGCGATCTCGTTGAAAAGCATACCCGGAGCCCCGTTTGGAGATGATCTATCAAGCGTAGCGATCGCTTTTACATTTTTAAGAGCCGCTTGAATCTGCATGAACGGGAACGGTCTGACTACACGCAGACCGACCACACCAGCCTTAATTCCCTCTGCTCTCATTTCAGTCGCAACTTCACGTGCCGTCTCGACCGAAGTACCCATACAAACCACTGCTACTTCGGCATCAGCCATATCGTACTCTTCTACGATGTTGTATTTTCTGCCTGTCAACTTCTCAAAGTCATCAAATGCAGCTTGGATTTTTGGGAAGACTTTGGTCATAAGGTCATTGTGTTGACGAGCTTTATGCTCAAAATGCCAATCCTCTTCCGTTTGAACACCGTGTGTTACCGGATGATCAAAGTCAAGCATGTCGTTCATAGGCTTATACTCACCTACAAATCCATAAGCCGTATCATCATCTAACGTATGCACGCCTTGTGCCGTATGTGATGTCATAAAGCCGTCTTGGTGAACCATACACGGAAGACGTACATCATGATCCTCTGCCACTCTAAATGCAATAAAGTTTAAGTCATAAGCATTTTGCGGGCAATACGCATCAAG
>JACXUD010000305.1 GCA_014764025.1 Campylobacterota bacterium
CATATCCGCCTCACTATCGGAGGCGCTTTTTAGTACTTCGATAAAGATTCTTTGCTATTTTTCACATGCCAAAAAACTCTAATATTTTTTGAGTATAATTGCAAAAAAAATTAGACAAGGTTAATGAAGCATGGCAACATACGTTTTTGGACACACTAATCCTGACTCCGACTCTATCGTCGGGGCAATCGCACTCTCATACTTAAAAAATCAGCTTGGCGAGGATACGATCCCGACGCGTCAAGGCGACATCTCTCCCGAGACGGAGTTCATCCTCAAAAAATTCGGTTATGAAGCTCCGCAGCTTAAAACATCTTATGCAGGCGAGAACGTCTATCTTATCGACTTCTCGGACATCGCGCAATCTCCAAAAGATATCAAAGAGGCGACTATCCTTGGGATCGTCGATCACCATAAACTCGGTGACTTGACGACGGATACGCCGCTTGAGTGCTGGATCCGCCCGATCGGCTGCTCGAACACGGTCGTTAAAGAGATGTTTGATCACTATCATATAGAGATCCCTGAAAAACTTGCAGGTATGATGATGTGTGCGATCCTTTCGGATACGGTTATCTTCAAATCGCCGACATGTACGAAAGTGGACACGAAAGCGGTCAAAGAGCTCTCGAAGATCTGTGGTATCGAAGATTATAAAGCGTTAGCAATGGAGATGTTCATCGCCAAATCTGCGGTTGACGGTGCATCTGCGCGTAACTTGAACACACGTGATTATAAAGCATTTGACATGAACGGCACGCGTGTGGGTATCAATCAGCTTGAGATGGTAGATATCTCTGTTCTTACTCCAAGAATCGATGAACTTTTTGCAGATATGCAGAAGATGAAAGAGGAAGAGGGACTTCATACTGTTTTAGTTCTCTTGACTGACATTATGAAAGAGGGATCGCAACTTCTTTGTATCAGCGATGATGCAAGCAAGGTCGAGAATGCATTTAAAACAAAACTAGAGAACAACCAAGCGTGGCTAGATGGTGTACTCAGCCGTAAAAAACAGGTTATTCCTTTCCTGCAACCGCAATTCTAATCCCTTTTCACATGCCAAGATATCGGCATGTGAAACTCTCTTTTAACTCTCTTTTTTATTTTTATTCGAGTAGTGCGTAGCGCTTACGATATCCCCGATGATGGCTCTGTGATAGAGATAGGGCTCTTTGATATTTTTGATGACGTAGCGTCCCCCTTGAACGGTGAGGACCTCAAGCGTGCCGACGTCTATGTACTCTTTAAAGCGCTCGCTTAGGGGTTTGATGTATATCGTTCGGATGTCGCTGAGTTCTATGGGAAATATCTCGCGGGTCTTGAAGCCTTTGAGGATGATAAGGCGTTTTTGAGTCAGCAGGCAGTGGCATGAGCGCTTCTCTTCGATCTCGCCGAGGTGGACATAGAAGGTGCGCAAAATAAGAACGACGCCGATGATCCCGATCTCGAGCTCGTAACCCAAAAAGAGCAGCAGCGCACCAAGGGCGTAGAGCGAGACGATGCCGTTATAGAAGCTCTTTGATATCTGTGCTTGCACCA
>JACXUD010000073.1 GCA_014764025.1 Campylobacterota bacterium
CGTTGCCGCTCATCGCCGTAGCTTTGGCTATGGCTCTTCGCGTCGCCTTGATAGGTAAAAAATCTCTTAAAGCAAAAATCATTTAGGGAATTTAGAGGAGCCCTTTGTTCATATAATATATTTTTATTGTAAAAGTTGGTTTAAAGTGTTGCTCTCTTATATGTTTTTGGAACTCTTTTGCAAAATGTAGTGCAGCTGTCCAAGCGCGATGCCGCCGTCGTTTATGGGTGTTTTTTCTTGAAAATAGAATCTGATATCATCTTTTTCAAATTCACATGCCAAGTTCTCTAAAAGGGTTCTGTTCTGAAAGACGCCGCCGCTTAATATCACCTCTTTTTTCTCTTTTTTGGCGATATCTACAACTATCTTCACCAGCGTATTGATAAACATCGAGCATATCTCTTTGGCATGTGAATCGTGCGTCAAAATATATGCGACGACATCCATCTCTATCTCGCTGTTTATAATTCGATATGCAAATGACTCTTCGATATCCTCATCATAATAGCTCTCGCACAAAAGGCCGCTCTCGCCCTCGTAGCTGATGAACTCTGCGATATGCGCCAAAGAGGCCACCGCGTCAAAAAGCCGCCCCACCGACGAGCTTCGCGGCGCATTGAGCCCCTTTAAAAAGCTTTGGTGGAGTATCTTGATCTCGGCATGTGAAAAGCTTTTGACGCACTCAAGTTCACATGCCAAAACCTCATCAAGGCTCAGCTTCTCAAAGAGCATTGCAAGCGCCACGCGGCGCGGCTCTTTGATCGCCCTCTCGCCGCCAAGCAAAGCAACGGGCTTGAAGTGATACTTTCGCTCATCCCCCACAAAGACCTCGCCGCCCCAGAGCGTGGCGTCATCGCCATACCCCGTGCCGTCAAAACTAAACCCCAGATACTCGCCGCCAAGATTGTGCTCGGCCTTGCATGCGTAGATGTGTGCCAGATGATGCCCCACACTTTTACATGCCGGATTCTGCGACAATGCCCATTTTGTACTTAGGTATGAGGGGTGTTTGTCGTGGACTATCAGCTCGGGTTCAAAGTCGTAAAAACGTTTGAAAGTCTCTACCGTTCGCTCAAAGTAGCCAAAGGCTTCTATTGAATCCAGATCCCCGATATGCGGCGAGAGGATGATATTATCCTCCACCAAAAAGGCAATAGAGCTCTTTTGATTCGCCCCTACCGCCAATATCTTTTGCCTCTCTTTTGCAGTTGCATGAAGCACCTTCGGGGCATACCCGCGCCCAAGACGCAGAGTCTGCACCCGCTCGCCCACCACTTGAACCAGCGAATCATCCACCCCGTTCACTATCTCGCGGTCAAAATCTAGGATGAACTCCACAAACGGAAGCTTTGCCTTTATGGCATGTGAATTTGTGATGATAGGCTCATCGCCTAGGTTCGCGCTTGTAGCCACGATGGGCATCTTCACATGCCTAAAAAGCAGGTGATGTAGTGGCGTATAGGCAAGCATACAGCCGATGCGGTCGATATTAGGAGCCAAATATTTCGAGAGTTTGAGGTAGGAGAATCTGCACTTTTTCAAAATGACGATGGGCGCCTCTTTGGAGCATAAAAGCTCCTCTTCAAGCACATTGACGCTTGCGATGTTTTGCACCTGCTCTAGCTCTTTGCACATGATCGCAAAAGGTTTTGATGGACGGTTCTTTGCCTCTCGAAGCCTAAGTATCGCTTCATCGCTCATGGCATCGCAGACGATATGAAAGCCTCCTACGCCTTTGATGGCGCCTATCTTGCCCTCTTTTAAAAGTTGCGCGATTTGTTCAAACTTGGCATCGTCATCACCCATGAAAAGCTCATCTTGGATGGTAAGTGCTAACTGTGGCCCGCAGTTGGGGCATGATATAGGCTGGGCGTGGTAGCGGCGGCTTGATGGGTCGTTGTACTCCTTTTCACATGCCGCACACATCGTAAAATCGCTCATCGAGGTGTTGGCACGGTCATACGGAAGTGTTTTGATGATGGAGTAGCGGGGGCCGCAGTTGGTGCAGTTGGTGGCAAAATAGCCCTTGAAACGCCCGCTCTTTATGTCGCGCAGACAATCTTTGCACACCGCCACATCGGGCGAGACAAGCGTACTCTTGGCATGTGAAGCATCGCTTTGGATGATCTCGAAGTGTTTGAAGTTTTTTGGCTCTATAAAGTGCGAATCTACAAAGTCTATGCGTGCAAGCGGGGGAAGCTCTTGTATGAGCTTGATCTCAAAACGCTCTAAGGCTTCTCTATCGCCCTCAAGCTCTACGACCACTCCGTCCGAGCCGTTTTGCACAAAACCGCAAAGGCTATTTTCACATGCCAATTTATAGACGAAAGGGCGAAACCCGACCCCTTGAACAACGCCCTTGATATGGTAGTGTTTTGCGATTTTAGGTTTCATACGTTTATCATATTGCTTTTACAACTCTAATTTTTAATATTTAGGCATTAGAATACTCTATCAATCTTAAACTCATATTTTGGAGTCTCTTTTAACTCTTTTAGAGATGCCCATTATGTTTTATTTATACACATCCCCTCGAAAACCTATATCGTTAATGATCGCTTCAATAAGAATCTCATTATCTCTGATTTGAATAATAATTCTGACGTTCCCTTTACGAATACGATAGTAACCGCGAAGCTCGCCCTGAAGTTGCTTGCAGTCTATATTGGTCTCGATGTTAAAAAGAGATTTTTGAATAGACTTTAAGACGAGTGCATCTACTTCATCCTCCGTAATGACACTTTGATTCTTATCTAAAAATTTTTTCGCTTTTTTCAGATAAGTGAGTTTTACCTCGCGCTTCATCTATATCTCGATAGAGAATGTTTTAGAGTGCGACACCTCTTTATCCTCGCTGCTTCGCTGACTTAGCATCTTCATGATCTCTTGCTGTTCCAACACATCATAAGCTTCTTGAAGTCGTTCATACTCTTCAATGTCCAAAAGAACCGCTTCAAGTCTATTATTTTTTGAGATCGCTAATTTCTCTTTAGATTTATCCATAATACTGCCGAGCATTTGTGAAAAACTACGTGCAACATCACTAGCCGACACAATCTCATCACGTTTATAGGCAACCATTTTGCATCCTTTTACATGTCAAATTTGACATATTATAACACATAAAATATTACATAATTAGTCTTCGCTAATCATCCAGCGCAAAACGTTTCGAGAAGAACGGATGTTCAAGTGCGAATTTGCTGAGGATTCGGCTGTAGAGCACACTGTTCTCGAACATATCTCCAAGCATAATGAAGTGCTTGAGGTGTGTGCGACTCTTTAGCTGTGTGAGTGTCGAGATCGCCGAGTCCGCAAGCGCTTCGTAAACAGAGTAAGCAAGATATGCGCTGCTTGTCCCCGCCAAGATAAAGCTCATCACCGAGCCCATAAATGCAGTATAGTCAAGCCCCCCATCGTTAAAGAAGGTGTCTATCTTCACGCCACCGCTGCCGTGAAACTCCAGCGACTTTTCGCTGAGTGCTTCGTAGCTCTCATCACTCAGCCCCAAAAGAAGCGCCAAAAACTCATAGAGGGTTCTATCCTCTTTTATGCCGATCTTCTCAAATATCTCAGGGTGCTGCGTTTCAAAGTTTTGCAGCATCCTTGCTTTGAGCGGGTTGCTTTGCAGTTCGCTCATCACTTTTGATTGGTTAAAGGCTCCAAACGAGAGCATTTTTTGAACATTGCCTCTGTCGTGTTTATAAAAGGCGATCCCGCCGCTGTTCATATAAGCGACAAGACTCTGCGCAAAACCCGCCTCTTTGGCGATATTGAGCACACGGTTTATGAGCGGTTGGCTGCTAAAGCTCTCAAGCGGTGTCAAAAGAGCGCGCTTATCTTGAATGATGATTCTATTTTGCTTCGCTACGACCGCATTAAGAGGCATTTGGTCATAAAAGAAGAGATAAGGCAAGCCGCTCTCTTTGGCATTGAGTGCGACCAGCGCGCTTGCCATACTAAAGGGTGCACGCACTTTGATGTAGTTCTTACCGGTAAGGGCTTTTAACTCCTCATCTTGGATGGTCACACGCAGTGTCGGTTTTTCGATGCTTAGCAGTGCACTCACCTCGTCTTGCGTGATGTAAAAGAGCTCGCCTATGCGGGTGGCATCGCAGAGCAAAAGGGTGTCGCCGCCGTTGTAGTGGGGCGAAAAGCTCACGCTCTCTTGAAGCGACTCGCTTGCAGGGTTGTTGTAGTGGCTGCAGCGAAGCGAAGCATCCAGATAGTGCTCGCTTGCCGGATTGGTTAGAGCCAAAAGGCACTGCGGGCACGGCGCTATAGCGTAATCTTTGGAGGTCACATGCGATGGAGTGATCTGTTCATTTGAATGAGCGGTTTGGATCTCTCCCAAAAAGAGCGAATGGGCAATGCGCTTCTCGCTCAGCTCGCTGAATTTTTCCAGCTTTTGCGAGTCTGCATCATCTAAGAGCATCTCGATGGCGCGATCTTTGTAGACAACGGAGCCGATGATACCCGCTTCATCAATAGAGCTCTGCAAAAAACCCATGAAGTATTCGGGATTTGAATCAAAATGAATTCTCTGTTTAATTGCCATCTTTATACTCGCTGCTTGGAGATGCGTAACTCTCTATAATGTGCGAAAGCGGCGTGTAACGCTCTTTTTTGCTAAACTCCACACCGCCTCTTTGAAGCTCGCCAAGAGCCGTGTTGATAAAGGCGTCAAAACGTTGCTGCAGCGTCTGTGTGAGCCCGATATTCACACTTGCGATATCTTCGGGAACGATGCCGATGATGTTTACCTCCGCCATCTTTTCAAGTAGCGAACATATCTCGAGCATCTCGACGATCTCGACCTCATGGGCTGTTTGTTTGTAGCTTCCAAGTCCCAAAAGCTCGGTTGCGGGCAGATTGTAGATAGAGCCGACCTCATCGTTCATGGTGATCGTATCAAGGATAAGCACTTTGTCGTAATCTTGATAGTAGGTCATGAGCTGAAATCCGAGCACGCCTCCATCCACAAGCGTTACATCGCCTTTGAAGTCATAGTTCTCATTCAGATATTTCGAGGCGTAAACGCCGATACCTTCGTCTTGGAATATTATTGTTCCTGCACCCACAATGGCGACTTTCATTTTAATCCTTTTTTAGCAACATCTGCAGAGCCGAAGCAAAAAGCCTTGAATCGTTAAAAAAATACAACTGTTTGAGCAAAGCGAGTTTTGTATTTTTAGATTCAAGGCGAATTTGCCGAGGGAACCCGCAGGGCTCGAAGCCGTTGCAAGAGCTTTTTGCTTACTTTTTGGCGATTACAAAAAGTAAGAGATACAACAATTCACATGCCAAATGAGATCCTTCGCTTCGCTCGGGATGACGCAACAAATTCACATGCCAAAGAGCAAGCCCAGCTTACTCTTTAACGAATTTGCTTCCGCCTACGACGATGCTGATATCGCCCTCTTGCCAGAACACGGTTCTCCAAATTTGGTAATAGACATGAAACATCACCCATGCGATGATAGCATACATCGTATAGTGGTGTGAAATACGCACGTCCATATAGGTTCCGCCCGTGACCGCAACCGTCCAGTCAGTCGCCAAATGCAGCATTGCAGGCCACCACGAACCGATACTGCTCATGCCGTGCGCAAGCCCGTGTACATAGAGCTGAAGGCCTGTGAAGAGCATCCACAATAGCATCAAGTGGAATATAAAGAAAAAGACCGCATTGAAGCTGTCGGCATGTGAAGAGTCGAACTTTTTCACACGGTTGAGCGTCAAAAGGTTCACTAAAACAGCCACGAACTCACTGATGTTTTGTCCATTCGGTATAAGCTTTTTGTACGGCTTCTCAAAACGCGAGAAGAAGTAGAGATACGCTACGACGATGGAGCTTACGTCAAAAATGATCGCCGCCATAAAGTGTATCCATCTGTTCCAAGCCATCACATACTTGGTCGCCGCAGGGTCTGCGATAAAGCTTTGGTAGTACGGGTGCCCGATATAAAGCCCCGTGACCACCGCCGCCACCATACAGATCGCTACGACCCAGTGGTTGATACGCATGATGGGGGTCATGCGTTTGATTTTTTTATAACTCATAACATCCCCTTTTTAGATGCTGCAGCTCGTGCTCACTTTGAAGTGAGAGAGCTCTTTGCCTTTGGTATCGACGATATGCACCGCACAAGCGATACACGGGTCAAAACTGTGGATGGTTCGTAAAATCTCCAGCGGCTGATCCACATTCGAGACCTTCGTGCCGATAAGTGCCGCTTCATAAGCACCCATGCGGTCTTTGTAGTCTCTAGGCGCCGCGTTCCAAGTAGATGGCACGACTGCTTGGTAGTTCTCTATTTTGCCGTCTTTGATCTTCACCCAGTGGCCAAGACCGCCGCGCGGAGCCTCTGCAAGACCGTGACCCTGCGCGTTTTTGCTGACCGCGTTAAAGTCAAACTCCGTCCAAGTTTTCAAATCCCCGGCCGCTACATTGGCCGCAAGCTCATCGACCCACTCCACCATCACATCAGCCATCAGCTCCGTCTCGATCGCGCGAGCCGCCGTACGCCCAACTGTTGAGAAGAGTGCGGCTGTGGGTGCCGGCTTGCCAAGGCCCAGTTTCTCGCCAAGAAGGGCAAGGAAGTTCGTCACATATTTCGTGATGCGCTCATCACCCGCGGCAACACCTACGACCATACGAGCCAGCGGCCCCACCTCTACGCGGTTGTCGTCATAGATAGGCGATTTGACCCAAGAGTACTTCTCTTTGGTTTTAAGATAGGCATAGCCGTCCTCTTTTTTCTCTAGCCCCGTGTAGTTCGGGTTCGTTTCGCCATCATACGGGTGAAGCGGCTTATTGCCGTTGTACCATGCGTGCGTTACATCTTCGACCACTTTTGATTGGTCAAACGGGATATATTTACTGAGATCCCCGCCAAGGACTACGCCGCTTGGAAAGAGAAGCTTCGAGTTGTAAAAGCCCGTGTCGTCAAGTCTGAAGTCCCCGTAGGTCATATAGTTTTTAAGCCCTGCTCCCGTTCCGGCAAGTGCCTCGTCCACATACTTCACACCGGCCATTGCAAGGTCAGGCAGGTAAGCCGTTTTAATAAAGTGCGAGAACTTTTTGAGTAGCGTTTTAAAGAGCGCAATACGCGCAGGGTTTTGAATATCCTGCACGCACGTCACGCCGCCCACCACAAGTGACTGCGGATGCGGCATCTTCCCGCCGAATATCGCCATCAGTTTCGCCGCATCGCGTTGCAGATCAAGCGCTTGAAGGTAGTGAGCCGTAGCGATCAGGTTTTGCTCCGGCGTGAGTTTATAGCTCTTGTTACCCCAGTAGGCGTTGCTGAAAATCCCAAGGCGCCCCTGTTTTACGAACTTCGTAAGTCTCTCTTGTATCTGGATAAGCTCTGATTTGCTCACGCCGTAGGGAGTCTTACACCAGTTATATGACTCTGCCTCAGCCTTTGCCGGGTCTGCATTGAGCGCGCTTGTGATATCGACCCAGTCGAGCCCGTGCAGGTGGTAGAAGTGAACCACGTGGTCATGGATGTAAAGAGCACCTTGGATAAGGTTGCGCACGATACGCGCATTCTTTGGGATCGTCACATTAAATGCGTTCTCGACCGCCTCGATGCTTCTTTGATAATGCGTCCCCGTACACACGCCGCAGATACGCATAGCCAAAAGCCCTGCATCACGCGGGTCGCGCCCTTTTAGGATCGTCTCTATCCCTCTAAACATCGTCGAAGCCGCATAAGCGTCCGTGATAACGTTGTTCTCATCGATCACCGCCTCGATTCTTAAGTGTCCCTCTATCCTAGTGATAGGATCTACGATTATATGCTTGCTCATTACTCATCTCCCTCTTTTTTTCCTGCCGCCATGCTTGAGAGCGCATGGATACCTATACCTATGCCCGCTGCCGTGAGCAATCCAAGACCAAACTCATCCACCGTTTTCTCTACGCCGCCCGTAGGTGCTTTGAAGTGCACATCCGCCATTGGGCGCTCTTGTGCGTATTTGTCCCAAAACTGCGGCTCGCTGCACCCGATACACCCATGCCCCGCACCGATTGGCCAGTTGACGCTCTCGTTGTAGCGAACGATAGAGCAGTTGTTAAAGGTCATAGGGCCTTTGCAGCCCATTTTATAGAGACAGAAGTTGTTTTTCGCACCCTCATCGCCCCACTCTTCCACAAATTCGCCGGCATCGAAATGCGCACGGCGCTCGCAGTTGTCGTGGATTCTGTAACCGAATGCGAATTTCGGACGGTTGAGATGGTCAAGCTCAGGGATCTGCCCCGTTAGAACGAAGTGAAGGATCGTTCCGGTGATATTTGCAGGGTTTGCAGGACATGCAGGAATATTGATGACAGGCTTGCCTTTAATGACGTCTTGCACGCCGACCGCACCCGTTGGGTTAGGGCTAGCAGCCGGCACACCGCCGAATGTCGCACATGTTCCCACCGCAACGAGTGCCGCCGCATCTTTGGCAACGTGACGAAGGTGCTCTTCAAAGGTCTCACCCTTCGCACCGATAGTACACCACTCGCGCCCTGTTCCCATGGGGATAGAGCCCTCGACCACGCAGAGATATCTACCCTTGAAAGTATGCATCGCCTCTTCTAGGTGCGCTTCGGCTTGGTGGCCTGCCGCGGCCATGATCGTCTCGTTGAACTCAAG
>JACXUD010000306.1 GCA_014764025.1 Campylobacterota bacterium
GCACATGCAACATTGCCGGCCCCAGTATTATAAGCGGCTATAGCGCAATAGAGCTTACTCTCGGGATCTTTGACCTCCTTGAGATAGTTGTAATAGAGAATGTGCAGGTAAGCACTGCCCATGGTTATATTGTTTGTGCTGTCATAGAGATAGTTCGCGCTAACTAGCTTCTTTTCATTATAAAGGTATTGATAGGTGTCCATGCCTGCCGTTTTTGGAACGATCTGCATAAGGCCATAGGCAGGTACGTGAGAACGGGCGCGTGGGTTAAAACAGCTTTCTGTATGTATGATCGCGAAGACAAGCGGAGTAGGAAGCTTTTGTATTTTTGCATGTTTTCGCACCGTCTCTTCGAAGAGCTGCGAGCGTTTTACCATTGCATCTTTTGGCAGAGGAACTTCTATTTTATATACACGTTCGTGAGGCAGCTTTTGTGAAGCCTCAATTTTGATCTCCTTTGGCGTCACTTTTGCCTCTACGTACTCTTTGACACTCTCTTGTGTCGGAGGTTTGTCGAAGATAACGGTTGATAGGATCGGTTCGGCTTTTAAAGGGGCATCAACGACATCATCGGGTTTTTTTATCTGCGCTAATCTCTTCTCTAAAGGGTCGGTTTTTTGCACCGTCTTCGTATCAATCGTTACCGCTTTTGCAAGAGCTATTTTGAGGTTTTGTGCCGCTTCATTGGGTGATTTTGCGATCGTTTCGATCGTTATCGTCTCTTTTTCAAAATCAACGTTAGAGCGGCTCTTTTTATCATCGGCATACGAAACCCAGCTTTTTTGCGAGGAGAGTTTAGGCTCCTCCCAAATCGCTCCTATCTCTTTTTTGTAATCTTCAAACGCCTTCATCTGAGCCTCTTGGTACTCTTTAAAGGCATCCTCTTGACTCTTTTTGTAGGCTTCAAACTCTTTCATCTGATCCGATGCGAAATCGGCGTGAAGTTGAAGCGAGAAGAGAGCCGTCAAACAAGCCGATAGAAGAGCCTTCATAATAAAACGAGGCTTCGATCTATGCGAGGAGTGCATCAAAAGTGGCCTTGCGGATCGGCATCGCTGAAGTGACCCCATTTGAGTCTAGCGCCGCCTAAAATATGGAAGTGAAGATGCCCCACCTCTTGGCCGCCGTTTTCGCCTACGTTCGTAATCACACGGTATCCGCTTTTTTCTATCTTAACCTCTTTGACGACATCGTGGATGAATGTGGTCATTTTTGCCATGAGCTGCGGCGATACTTCATTAAAGCTGTCTATATGGACTTTTGGAATGACAAGAATATGAACAGGGGCCTTAGGGTTGATGTCATGGAATGCTAAAAACTCATCACTCTCTAAAATGGTGTTAGAGGGGATCTCTTTATTGACTAATTTACAAAATATACACATATTGCTTCCTATTTTTTTCACTAATTGTAGCATATAAAATCACGAGATACTCTTTAGGGCACCTCTAAAAACTCTACGCGGCTTTAGCTTTAGGAGATTTTTGCTTAAGTCAAGGCGACGCGAAGAGCCATAGCTAAAGCTACGGCGAT
>JACXUD010000074.1 GCA_014764025.1 Campylobacterota bacterium
GGAGATTTTTCTTCCCTCATCGTTGCCGCTTATCGCCGTAGCTTTAGCTATGGCTCTTCGCGTCGCCTTGACTTAAGCAAAAATCTCCTAAAGCTAAAGCCGCGTAGAGTTTTTAGAGGTGCCCTTAAGGAGTTTTCAATGAGCGAACCGAGATTAGAAAATATCGAAGATTACAATACGTTAAAAGGCGAGAAGAAGAGGGTTGTTTTGACCGTGATTCTTGCAGGATTGATCATAGGGGTAATCTATGCAATTGCATTTAACGTCTATGACAACAAAGAGGATACTATCGAAGTCCAAGAGACGGTAAAACGTATCCCTTTGAGATAAAAATTACGAGGGATAAACCATGATAATGACACTTGTCACACTCTATACGCTCTACACGCTTATAAATATCTATGTGAGCGTGATGCAAATAGGGTATGTGAGCCAAGCAAAGCGTAAAAGCGCCGTTTTACTCAGTGCATCCGAATATATACAAGCCGCGAACTACACTGTTGCAAAAGAGAAGCTCTCGATCGTGCAGCACTTTGTAGATTATCTGCTCTTTATCTTCTGGATAGGCATCGGTATGAAGTGGCTTGCCTCTGCACTCTTTATGAGCAGCGAAGCGCTTATGAACGTTATGATCGTCATGGGATTTATCCTTATCAACTCTGTAGTGAGCCTCTTTTTTGGCTACTACGAGAAGTTCGCGCTTGATAGCGAGTACGGCTTTAATCGCTCTACAAAGGGGCAGTTCGCCAAAGATACGGTCATCTCGACACTCTTAACGACTCTTTTTGGCTCGCTAATCGTTTGGGGCGTCTATTTGATAGTGAGCTCGTTTGAGATGTGGTGGCTTTGGAG
This sequence comes from Campylobacterota bacterium, assembly GCA_014764025.1. Lineage (GTDB taxonomy): Bacteria > Campylobacterota > Campylobacteria > Campylobacterales > Sulfurimonadaceae > JACXUD01. The sequence continues at coordinate 853 of JACXUD010000074.1, forward strand.
CTTTGCATTCATATTTGCAATCATTGTGCTTGTTAATATGCTCTTTCCGACCTTTAGGGCTCTCTTCTTCGATAAACTGACCCCATTGCAAAACCCTGAGCTTCAAAGTGCGATTCAGGAGCTTATGGATAAAACGGGTTTTGTGAGTTCAGGTATTTTCGTTAGTGACGCAAGCAAGCGCGATGCGCGCCTGAATGCCTATTTCGGCGGACTTGGCAAGACAAAACGTGTGGTGCTTTTTGATACGCTGATCGAAAAACTGACCACCAAAGAGCTACTTGCCGTTCTTGGGCATGAGCTGGGGCACTTCGCCCACGGCGACATCTATAAAAATATCGCCATGTTGAGCGTACTGCTCTTTGGGATGTTCGCAATATTCGGGAATCTGCCGGAGTCTCTCTATATGGAGCTTGGGATCGCCGATGAGCCTTGGGTCGTCATGATACTCTTTATGCTCTTTATGCCGCTGCTCGGCTTTATCGCTATGCCGATCATGGGTATCGTGAGCCGTGCCAACGAGTATGCCGCCGATAGAACCGGAAGCGAGCTAGGCGGAGCGGCGGGAAGCATAGAGCTTGCCAATGCTCTAAAAAAGCTTGTAGAGGAGAACAAGAGCTTTCCGCTTTCACACCCGCTCTATATCTTCTTTCACTATACGCATCCGCCGGTTCTAGAGCGTCTGAAGGCTCTTGGAATGGATGTAGGCAAAGTCGATGAGAGTTGCTTAGAGGGCTCATGCCAGTCACACCTTTAGTCAGCGATGCGCTTCGAGAGATTACGAAGCTTTTGAACCCTATCATCCCAAGAGCATCGCGCGAGGCGATGCTGCTCTTGATGCACCATATGAACCAAGATGAGCTTTGGGTGATGACGCATCAAGGCGAACCCGTTGCCGAGTTTGAGAAACTTCTTGCTCTTGCGATGCGCAGGGCAGAGAACGAACCGCTTGAGTATATTACCAATCGTGTGAGCTTCTACTCTGAAGAGTTCTATATAGACCCGGGTGCGTTGATCCCACGCCCCGAAACTGAGCTGTTGATCGATGAAGTGCTTCAAAACGTCAGCGACAAAGATGCTTCGATGAGTTTTGCCGAAGTGGGTGTCGGCAGCGGTATCATCTCTATTATGCTCGCTCTTCACATGCCCCACGCCAAGTTCATCGCAGTCGATATCTCTCCTGCGGCTCTAAGTGTCGCCGCCAAAAATATAGAGCGATTCAACCTTCAAGAGCGTATCGAACTACGTCTTGGTTCGCTGCTAGAACCGGTAAGCGAAAAGATCGACTATCTGGTATCCAACCCTCCCTATATCGCCAACGATTTCGTGCTTGAATCAAATCTTTCGTATGAGCCGCAGAATGCACTTTTTGGCGGAGATGTCGGGGATGAGCTCATTCAAGAGCTTCTTAACGAGGTATTAAAGAGAGAGATTAAATCTTTTAGCTGTGAGATGGGTTATGACCAAAAAGATAAAATAGCACACTTTTTAAAGACAAAAGAGTTCAACAAACTCAGTTTTTACAGCGACTACAGCGGCTTTGACCGCGGTTTTACGATAAGGTTATAGAGATGAGTAAGAGAATATATGCAGATTTTAGTTATTTGATTCTGCTTGCGGCGACATTCGGTGCGGTGATGGTGCTTGGTATCTTTGTGGCACCCGTCGTTTTTAACTCTGACAAGATCACCGTAGGGCTCTGTATAGATCACTACAACGCCGGCATGGTGATGGCCGAGATATTCAGACGCTTTGGTCATTGGCTCAATATGCTGGTCATCTTTGTTTTGATATATGAGGCGGCTTGGTATAAAGCGGGACAGCGTGATGCCCTCTCTTTTGCAAGTGCCTTTATCGTGGTATTCACATCGCTGCTTTTTAGCGAGGTCTATACGCCAAAAATCCTTGATATGCAAGCACTCGGTGCCGAAGCTACCAAAAGCGATACCTTCGCCAATATCCACTTGGCAAGCGAGCTTGATTTTAAAATCCTCGCCGTTGCGCTCTTGGTGCTTTTTGTACGCCGTTTGATGCTTCTACGCCGCACTTAACGAAAGATTAACACTACTTTTACTATCATAACCCCAAAAATACGGGGTTATATTTTGATACGCTCTCTTTTGCTTCTCACTCTCTTTTTAACTTTCGCCTCGGCAGAGTACAGCGATGCAATAAAACAAAAAAAGATATATCCGATGGGCGAGAAGATATATAAAAAGCTCTCTTTACGAATAGAGCCCTCACTATTAGAGACGCGTACGAAACTGCATGACTATTTGGTAAGAACGGAGGCTTGCAAAGGGCTGAATCCAAAAGAGCTTGAGGCGTTGGAGATCTATCTGTTCGATAGATCGCTCAGGGAAGCAAACAGTAAAGATAATGCGGCGATCACCCCGCAAAAAAGCGATAAGTGCCCCGTATGCGGTATGTTTGTCTATAAGTATCCACGATGGGCGGCGCTTATCGAATATGAGAAGAGCAAACTCTATTTTGACGGCGTGAAGGATTTGATGAAGTTCTACTTTAACCCGCAGGCGTGGGGTGAGTATTATCCATCTGAGAAGATCCGAAATATCGCGGTGCGCGACTACTATACTCAAAAGAGCGTCGATGCCAAAGAGGCCTACTTCGTGCTTGGCAGTGATGTTTACGGCCCGATGGGCAATGAATTGATCCCGTTTGCCGCCCAAGAGGATGCAAAGCACTTCTATATGGATCACAAAGCAAAAGCGATCTACAGGTTTAACGAGCTGACTTCAGAGATCGTGTATGGACTCGATGATTAAAACTGCACGCTCAATTTTACTCGGTCTTGGTGTTTTGGCCTCTTTGAACGCAACGATGATTATCTACCTTGCTCAAACGCACGCCTTGAACGCCGCTCAGATAGAGAGTAGAAAAGCGATCGTCGCGCTTACACAGCTTCCCGATCTTGCACTCTCAACCGAAGCGACCTATATCCGCCATCGCTCGCTTGCCGATTACTTCTCGATCTATAAGGACGATATGGCTCTGCGCGAGTACTTCGTCTCTTCATTCGTCATTTCACATGCCAAAAGAGGTGAAGAGTAATGAATCTTTACCTTTTAGAGTATGCCTTTGCTTCACTAGTAAGAGATAGATTTAAAAATATCATCATCGCCACTATTTTTGCACTTTTGGTATTCATACTCTTTTCGCTTCTCTTCATCGCCAACTCTCTCAAGCATGAACAAGAGATCACCCTCAATGAACTTCCCGATATAACCGTGCAGAAGCTCCGTGCATCACGCCACTACGATATCGAAGAGTCCGTTGCAGACGAAATCTTGGAGATACCGGGCGTAACAAGCAGTACGGGACGCGTATGGGGATACTACTACTTCGCAAACGGCGGCGTCAATTTCAGTATCGTCGGGGTCGATAGATTTGAAGAGCAATATAAGAAGAGTCTAGAGAAGATTATCCAAAAATATGATTTGGCATGTGAAGATTGCTCCAAGATGGTTGTCGGAAGCGGTGTAGCCGAGGTTATGAAGGGAAGCTATTTTAAAGAGTATTTCAACTTCATCAAACCCGACGGTAAGGTGAAACGTGTAGAGATTGCAGGGCTCTTTACAAGCGATATAGCGCTTGAAGCAAACGACATGATCGTTATGGGCAAAGAGGATGCAAGGGAGCTTTTTGGACTTGAGGCCTCAAAAGTGACCGATATAGTGGTCAAGGTTGCAAATCCCAACGAGGTCGCAACGATCGCGGCGAAGATAAAGCAGATGCATCCCGATTGCCGCGTTATTACCAAAGATGATCTGCGTGTGAGCTACCAAAATATCTTTGATTATAAAAGCGGGCTCTTTTTAGCGCTATTCGTCGTAGTGTTTTTGGCATTCTTTATCATCGTCTATGACAAGGCGAGTCTGATTAGCAGTGAAGAGAAACGCGAAATAGGCATCTTAAAAGCGGTAGGGTGGAGGATTGACGATATACTCAAAGAGAAGTTCTATGAGGCGCTTATCGTCTCGCTAGGCGCATATTTCATCGGATTGCTCTTTGCGCTCATCTTCGTATATGGCTTGAATGCACCGCTACTAAGCAATATCTTCAGCGGATATTCACAGTTAAAACCGCTTTTAAAACTGCCGTTCGTCTTGGATTTTCAGCTGTTTGCATCCGTATTTTTTTTAAGTGTACCGATCTATATGGCGGCAACGATCTTTCCCTCTTGGCGAGTCGCTACGATGGATAGTGATGATGTGATGAGATAAAAATGAAGTGGTGCCGGCACGAGGATTTGAACCCCGGGCCTGCTGATTACAAATCAGCTGCTCTAGCCAACTGAGCTATGCCGGCGAATGTAGGCTGAAATTATATATATATTTTCTTTAAAAAAGATAAAAAGATGATCGAATTAAAAAATGTAACAAAAATCTATCATACGCAAGGGGGTGAGCAGGTCGATGCACTACTTGGCATCGACCTCGTGATACCATCGGGGAGCGTAGTCGTATTGCGCGGTGAGAGCGGCAGCGGCAAGAGTACGCTTCTATCTCTTATTGCGGCACTCTCGAAGCCGACTTCAGGCGAGGTGATAGTCGATGAGCGTCAAATCTCGAAGCTTCCCGATAACTTTGCATCAATCTATCGGGGAGAGAATATAGGCTTTGTATTTCAAAGATATAACTTGATACCCTCGCTGAGTGTCGCGGAGAATATCATTGTTCCGCTTATCCCTCACAATCTAGAGAGAAAGATCATTGAAGAGAAATTAATGAGAGTCATGAAGCTCTTCTCTATCGAACATAAAGAGAGTGCAGTTGTCCGTAACCTATCCGGGGGTGAGCAGCAAAGAGTGGCGATCGCACGGGCTTGCGTAAACGACCCTAAAATCATTCTAGCCGATGAGCCTACCGCAAATCTTGACGCGGCACTGAGCCGAAACTTTTTGGAGATATTAAGAGTCCTGAAGTCGCAAGGCAAGACGATCGTCATTGCTACGCACGACCCGATCTTTTTTGATCAAGATTTCGTTGACGCCTTCTATGAAGTAAAAAAAGGTCGTATCGTATGATCCTCTCTGCCGAGGTGTTAGCGCTTCTTTTTCTCAATACGCTCTTTGCTATATTCGGAACGATCGCCTTTTGGATCGCTCTTACGATATATTTGAAGTGGGATTTTAGTGCAACGACACAAACACAGTACTCCCTTGAGCGCAGCAGCTATCTGGGTGCTACTATTATTAAATATATACTTATCTTCAAGCTGCTGCTCTTTATATATTTTATCTTCACGCTCGATAAGATATCAAATGTCATAACGGGTGCAATGTGTGCGGCAGGGGTGGTAGATGCCACGGAGATAGGGATTTTCGTGCTTCTCTTAAAGCTTTTGAACATCTATCTTTTTGGCTTCTGGCTGCTTATGCACTATAGAGACGAACTCTCCGCTAAAAGAGAGTGGACACAGCTGAAGTTTGGATATTACACGGTGATCTACCTATTCTTAATGGCAGAGATAGTGCTGGAGACGAAGATGTTTATGGATATAGACGTCGATAAGATGGTGAGTTGCTGTGGGGTGCTCTATTCGCAGAGTGCAACTACCTATATCTCGACGCTTTTTAAAATAGACTCAAAAGTTTTGGTCACACTCTTTTATGGCCTCTTTATCGCCCTTAGTTATGTCTATATCGTTCAAAAACGAAGAGTCTACTCTCTGCTTATGATTCTATTTTTACCCGTGGCGCTCCTCTCGCTTATCCTATTCTTTGGCACCTATATCTATGAGTTGCCGACACACCACTGCCCGTTTTGTTTTTTGCAAAAAGATTATAACTATGTCGGGTATCTTATCTATATTCTACTGTTTGTCGCGACCTTTTACGGAGTAAGTGCTCCTTGGAGTAGAAACATAAAGCTCTCTTATGCAGCATTGTGCGCCTATACGGCTATCGTGAGCTGGTATGTGATGGGCTATTATATTGCGAACGGTGTTTGGCTCTAAAGGGCAGCTCTAAAGAGAGTCGGCATGTGAATCATCTGCCGCCAAAACGGCTGTGCCACCACTCTTGAGGTGTTTGGGAGACGTGTTTGATGTGCTCTTCATCAAATGGGAACTCGAAGTTTTCGCAATAATCCATGATAACTTCATAGGCCTCATTGATCTGTGAACTCATCTTTGTGGCCTTTTCAACATCATTGGGATGCTTGTCGGGGTGCCACTTTTTCATAAGATTCTTATATTTGGATTTTATCTCTTTGAGGGTTGATTTTTCGCGAAGTCCAAGGAGCGTTTTGGACTTCATTAGCTTTTCGAAGGAGTGCAAGGGTTAGTCTTGTTGCTGTCTCATATATGTAGGGATATCGATATAGTCGCTGTCAAAATCTCCGCCGACTACGAGGCGAGGGCGAACTTTGATCTTTGGAGTCTGGATCTCGTTTTTGAACTCTTCGTTGTTTTTGGCATCACTGCCTTGTTTCTCAAAGCCTGTTGCAACGATCGTGATCTTGACATAGTTTTCAGGGAGTGACTCATCGGTTGAAGTACCGAAGATGACCTCTGCATCTTCGTGTGCACTCTCTTGAACGACCAGCATCGCTTCGGAGATCTCGAACATAGAGAAGCTAGGGTGCATCTTGAAGTGAACAAGAACACCCATTGCGCCGTTGATAGACATATTGTCAAGCAGAGGAGATTCGATCGCCGCTTTGATCGCTTCGTAAGCGGCATTTTCGCCTTCGTGCTCACCCACACCCATGAGTGCCATACCTTTGTGGCTCATGACCGTTTTGAGGTCGGCAAAGTCAAGGTTGATATCGTTCTCGCCGCTCGAGAGGATAACACCGGCCGTACCGCTGACCGCTTGAGCTAAGACGCCGTCAACGATCTTGAAACTATCTTTGAGACCTAAACGGCGGTCGATGATAGAGAGAAGCTTGTCGTTTGGAATGACGACGATCGAGTCGCTCTCGCGCTTAAGCTCCTCAAGACCCTCTTCGGCTAGAGCTAAACGTTTTTTGCCTTCGAATGCAAAGGGTTTTGTAACAACAGAGATGGTCAGAGCACCCACCTCTTTAGCGATCTGTGCAACGACCGGAGCGGCTCCCGTACCCGTACCGCCGCCTAATCCTGCAGAGATAAAGACGATATCGGCACCCTCTAGCGCACCGCGGATCTCGTCGTAGTTCTCTAGTGCGGAGTCTTTACCCACGGATGGCTTCATACCTGCACCCAAACCTTTTGTGAGCTTCGTACCGATCTGGATCTTTGTAGCCGCGTTTGATTCGGAGAGCACTTGAGCATCCGTGTTGACCACTACCATCTCAATCCCCGTTACACCCTCTTTGAGCATATGGCCGATCATGTTGCCGCCGCCCCCGCCGACGCCCACAGCGATGATACGTGCCCCGAATGTATTGCTGACCTCTTGTACTGAAAATTGATAATCCATTATATACTCCTTAAAATAGCTGCGTTGCCCAGTTCCAGAATTTGCTTATCGAACCCGCTTCATCACTCTTCTTCTCTTTTTTAGCGGTGATAGAGACCATTTTAGTCTCTTTATTTTCACTGTTAGAAATGCTTGGCTCTTGCTTGTCGCTTGAAAAATCGACGCTTGAGTGGCTTAAAGGCGCCTCGTTTGTGTGGCGAACGCGTTTATTGACATCGATCTCGTAAGGGGTATAACCGTTTGCACTATACATGATAAGCCCGATAGCGCTTGAGAACTCCGCTGAACGAAGGTTGTCAAAAAGACCGTCCATCTCTTTTGGACGAGCCAAACGAAC
>JACXUD010000307.1 GCA_014764025.1 Campylobacterota bacterium
GCGATCATATGTTCTGAATCTCGGGTATTCATAGCACACCCGAGAGTCTCGATAAAGAGTTTTTTGCTCATAGACTCTCTTTAGCCGATGATATGCACTTGGTACATATACTCGTGGTCTGAGAGTCCGTAGCGCACTTCGCTCATGTAAAAGCTCTTGCCCTTTGCTTCAAAATAGTCTTGAAGCTCTAGCAGGTCTTTGTGTGAGTTCTCGCGGTCAAAATAGAAAATAACGCTGCCGCCCTTCTCTACGCTCTGCTCGATTTTTGCAAGCTCTGCTTTTTTTGGCTTGGTATTCACTTCTGTTCTGGCGAATTTTAACTCCATAATATATCCTTATATTTATATCGAAAAAGTTTTGCATTATAGTTAATATGTACTAAAAAACCCATTAAATTAATTTTTATAGAATTTAGATATAATTTCAGAACTTCATAAGAAATCCTCTCCCGTTTTTTTATTTTTTATGAACATCTTTTACTACACGGAACTATTTATGGAAAAAATTTTAGATATCGTCGAAGCGATCGCTCACGAAAAAGGGCTTGAACCGCAGCAAGTAAGCGAAGCGCTCAAAACAGCATTTATTCAAACGGCTAAACGTGTCATAAACCCTCATTTCGCCTTTGAAGCTCAGATCGATAAAGCAACGAAGAGCATCAAACTGATCCAAACCATCACCGTCGTCAATGATGACGATGAGCGTCTTAAAGATCCCGAGAGCGCACCCGCTTATATAGCTATCTCTCAAGCACGCAAATATGACGACCAAGTAGAACTAGACGATCAACTCCAAGAGGAGCACGATCTTGAAGATTACGGCAGAACGGCCGCGGCAACCCTGCATCGTGAGATCGAATACCATGTGCAGCGTTTAGTAGAAGATGAGCTTTACAATAAATATAAATCAAAAATCGGTACTTTGGTATCCGGGCGTGTTACCCGCGTAGATGACAAAAACTCGACCTATATCGAAGTTGACGAGATTCGTGCCGTACTTCCGATGAGGAGCAGAATAAAAGGTGAGAAGTTTAAAACGGGCGATATCCTCAAAGCTGTCGTGCGTCGGGTAGGCGTGGACAAAGAGAACGGGATTCAAATAGAGCTCTCGCGCACCGCGCCGAAATTCCTTGAAGAGCTTTTGGCGCTTCAAGTTCCCGAGATCGCAGACGGTGCCGTCATCATCGAAAAGAGTGCACGTATCCCGGGTGAGAGAGCTAAAATAGCACTTACCAGTACACACCCTCAAGTTGACGCCGTAGGGGCGACCGTAGGAGTAAAAGGTGTTCGTATCAATGCCGTAAGCAAAGAGCTTATCGGCGAGAGCATAGACTGTGTCGAATATACCAATATCCCGGAGCTCTTTGTTGCACGTAGTATGAGCCCTGCGATCATCAGCAGCGTCGAGATCGTCAAAAACGAGAACGACGAGCCTATCAAAGCGGTTGTAACTCTGCCGAGCGATCAAAAATCAAAAGCAATCGGCAAAAGCGGTATCAATATTCGTTTAGCATCGATGCTGACCGG
>JACXUD010000308.1 GCA_014764025.1 Campylobacterota bacterium
GGCTTTGTCGGTGAAGATAAATTCTTTGGTCGCGGTGTAAGCACATGTGCAACGTGTGACGGTTTCTTTTATAAGGGCAAAGAGGTCGCCGTCATCGGCGGAGGGGATACGGCCTTGGAAGAAGCGCTCTATTTAGCTAAAATATGCAAAAAAGTTTATCTCATCCATAGACGCGACACCTTTAGGTCTGCACCCAATACCGTAGCTCGTGTGAAACGCACAGAGAATATAGAGCTTATACTCAATGCCTCTCCGCAAGAGGTCATCGGAGACAATATGGGCGTTACGGGAATTATCGTGGCATTCAAAGATGGTCAGACTCGTCAAATCGACGTTCCGGGGGTCTTTACGTTTGTCGGTAACGACGTGAACAACCAAGTTCTTCTTCAAGAAGACGGCTCTTATTTGTGTGATATGAACAGCTCAGGAGAGGTGATCGTTGATTTGAGCATGAGAACCTCGACGCATGGTCTATTTGCTGCAGGAGATATTAGAATCAGCGCTCCTAAACAGGTCGTTTGTGCTGCGGGTGACGGTGCGGTCGCAGCCCTTCAGGCAATAGCATACGTGGATGAAAAACTAAACGCATAAAGGAAAATAATGATAAAAGTTGGTGTATTTGGTGCGAGTGGACGAGTCGGGAAGCTTCTTATAGAAGATTTGAAAGCTACAGAAGGAATGAGTCTAAGCTCCGTATTTGTGCGCAATGAGCTCGATTTTGCCATCGACCCTTCAGTGCTTGTAACATCGGATATGAGATCATTCCTCTTGGGATGTGATCTCGTTATCGACTTTTCACTGCCTGAAGCCTGCGAAGCTCTCTTAGAGGAGGCGATAAAGCATCCAAAACCTCTTGTCGTAGGTACGACTGGTCTGAGTGCTCATCAACTCAATCTGCTCAAGCAGGCCAGCGACAACATGCCGGTTTTATACGCAACGAACATGTCACTCGGCGTGGCGCTCCTAAGCAAGCTTGTACATATGGCCTCTGCCCGCTTGGAAGGATTCGATATCGAGATCGTCGAGATGCACCATAGACATAAAAAAGATGCTCCGAGCGGTACGGCACTCACACTTGCCCAGTCCGCCGCAGCAGGACGCGGTCTTGATCTTGATTCGGTTCGTGTAAGCGGACGGGACGGGAATATCGGTGCAAGAACAAAAGAGGAGATATCCGTTATGGCTCTTCGCGGCGGCGATATCGTCGGGCGCCATACGGTCGGTTTTTACAACGACGGCGAATTCATCGAACTCAACCATACGGCTACATCACGCAACACCTTCTCAAAAGGGGCTCTTCGTGCAGGCTCTTGGCTTGTAAAACAGCCAAGCGGACTCTACTCGATAGCCGATTGTCTAGAGCTCTAAAGAGCTTTAGCATCTTTGGCCAACTTCGCCCACTCCGAAGAGGGGTCGGCCTCTATAGAGGCTTCAAAAGCCTCTTTTGCCTCTTCATCTCTCCAAAGCTTGCTCAGTACCACTCCGAGTAGATACTTCTGTCTTGTACGATCGCTCTT
>JACXUD010000309.1 GCA_014764025.1 Campylobacterota bacterium
TCTTTCGCTACAGCCACAAGATGAGCGGTTTCTTGCGTTTTAGAGAGCTTGAAGACAAAACCCTCTACGCCCAGATAGATGGCAAGTTCAATATCCTCTGTTTTCTAGGCAAACACTTTTCTAAACGCCTCAACAACCAAAACTACATCATCCATGACCTTAAACGCTCACTCGCCTTTATTCATACCAAAGAGTTCGTGGGCATCAAAGAGGTAGCCGATTTTCACATGCCAAAATCAAGTGACGACGAGGCGAAGTTTCAAAAGCTATGGCAAGAGTTTTTCGACTCTGTCGCCATAAAGTCGCGCATGAATGAGAGGCTCCAAAAGAGCATGGTGCCGCTTATCTATCGCACCTATATGAACGAGTTTTGGAGTGTGTAGCTTTGAAACAAAAAGGAACTTTTATGATTCAGAAATACCGGCTAAAGCAACTTTGCGGTAGGATAATCGAATATACTATGAAGCGTAAACTCAACAATTTCATCGACGCCAATATAGTCAAATTCATCTCATACGGCCCTTTTGTCTTTATTCCCTCCGTCATCTTCCTTGTAGCCTTCATGGTCATCTACTATAACGAAATACAGTATCAAAAGACCTCCGAAGCGATCCAAAGCGAATTTACGAAGTCTAAAGAGTCACAGGTGATCTCTTCGGTCGAGATGGCGATAGAGCTTATCGAGTACCAAGTCTCCATCAGCGAAGAGACGCTCAAAGAGAAGGTTAAAAACCGGGTTCAAAGTGTTTACTCCGTAGCTAAAAACCTCTACGACCAGCATCACAAGAACCACACGAAGAGCGAGATGCAAAAGATGATCATCGACTCGCTTCGCCCTCTTATATGGAACGACAAAAAGAGTTTCATCTTTATTCTCGATTTTGAGGGCACCTTCTTTCTTGCACCCGAGTATCTGCGCCACCTCGAGGGAAGCAGTATCATCAACTTCAAAGACGCCACGGGGCGCTATGTCATCAAAGAGGAGATCGAACTTGCCAAGCTCTATGGAGAGGGCTTTTTATGGGATGCCTTTACACGACCGGGATACGATCCCTCTAAGCAGTACAAGCAGCTAGCCTTTGTCAAAAGATTTGATGATTATGATTGGTATTTGGGTTCTGCCGAATATATTGACACCACCGTCAAAGAGATGCGGCAAAATGCCTTGAATATCCTCAAAAACGCCAAATTCGGCGCCCATCAATACTTTTTTGTCATGGATAGAAGCGGTAAGCTGTTGATGCACGGTCAAGACGAGCGGCTTGAGAGCAAAAATATCCTCGATATAAAGGATTTTCAAGGCAAGGAGTTCATCAATGATGCTTTAAGTGCCGCAAAGAAGCCATACGATCACTGGATCAGCTATCAATGGATGAATCCGAATACACATACGATAGAGGAGAAATTTAGTTTCATCAAAGAGGTTCCCAGCACCGACTGGATCATCGGGAGCGGCTACTATAAGAGCGATATAGCCGCTGCCGTCGCACAAAAACGCCAAGAGCTCCATAA
>JACXUD010000009.1 GCA_014764025.1 Campylobacterota bacterium
CGGATAACTGGACTCGAACCAGCACGGATTGCTCCACAAGCCCCTCAAGCCTGCGTGTCTACCAATTTCACCATATCCGCATATTTAACAATTTTTGAAGGTTTTAAACGCCCCCTCAAGATAGCGTGTCTACCAATTCCACCACGATCGCATAAAAAGAAAGACTTGCCCACTTCGGGCAAGGAGGATTATTTAGCTTATTAACCTAAGTATGGGTTAGCGTAAAGTGCGATCAACGCAATTACAAGAGCATAAATAACTTGAGCTTCGATCATCGCTAAAGCAATGAACATTGTAGTCATAAGTTTAGCACCTAGACCTGGGTTACGTGCAGTACCAGCGATTGTAGCAGCAGCAGTATGACCCATACCGATAGCTCCACCTAAAGCAGCAAGACCAAGGCCAAGACCGGCAGCGATCATTGAGTATGCTTTAAGAGTTTGGTTTGCAACTTCACCGTCGTTAGCGAAAGCAGCAGCAGCGAAAGCTACCATTAAGAAAAACACTTTTTTCATAATTATCTCCGTTAGTTTGTTTCAAAGACCGTTCGGATAGCGTAAACAGTAAAAACTGCCAATGAAGAGATAAATCTCACCATTTCCCTACTTGTGAATTTGAGTGAGCGAATTATAGGCACTCACTCCTAAAAATTAGTTTAATTTACTAATTTTTTAAAATTGTTCGGCATGTGAAAACAGCAGAGAATCTACGCTCTGCCTAAAGATATCTTATTTCCTTTGAATTCTAGGATCTCTACATAGATCTCTTGCCCCTCAGAGAGTACATCAGAGACTCTCTCGACACGTCCATCTGAGATTTTTGAGATGTGAAGCAGTCCGTCGCTACCGTCAGGAAGCTCGATGAATGCACCGAAGTCAACAATCTTTTTCACTTTTCCTTTATATTTATCTCCCACTTTATACTCGATCTTCTCCGCCTTTGGTGCAGATGCAATTCCTTGAATATGCGCTTTAGCATCATTGATGCTCTTTTTGCTTTTACCCGTTACTTTGACTTTACCGACTTTTTTATCGATATCGATGGCCACTTCGAACTTTTCAATGATCTCTCGGATAGTTTTACCAGCTTGACCTATAATCTCGCCTATCATGCTTGGATCTATATGAAAAAAGTCGCTGCTTGGAAGCACGCCGTCATTGAATTCGATCTTTTTCTCGGCTTCATGCATGATATCTATGATATGAGCACGCCCCGCTTTTGCTTGATAGAGTGCCTCTTTAAGAATCTCTAGACTGATGCCGCCTAGTTTAATATCCATCTGCATCGCGGTAATACCCTCTTTTGAACCGGCGACCTTGAAGTCCATATCACCGTCGTGATCCTCTAGCCCCATAATATCCGAAAGAATGGCGTATTTGCCGTTTTCCGAGACAAGTCCCATTGCGATCCCGGCAATTGCATCGCTCACCTCGATATCGGCCGCCTTGAGAGCCAAATAACCGCCGCATACCGTAGCCATTGAAGATGAACCGTTTGATTCTAAAATCTCAGAGACGATACGGATCGTTTCATTATCAAGATTCACTATAGGCTCTAGCGCACGCTTTGCAAGATTTCCATGTCCAAGTTCACGTCTTTTTACACCCGTGATAGGTGAAGCCTCGCCGACACTGAATCCCGGGAAGTTGTAGTGAACCATAAAGGACTCATTTTGAGTGGAGCTATCCGTGAGGTTCTCATACATCTGCCCATCTTTCGGCCCGCCAAGCGTCAATGCTACCAGAGCCTGCGTCTCACCGCGAGTAAAGAGTGCCGATGAGTGTGAACTCGGTAAAACGTTTGTGTCGATCGTTATTTTACGAACTTGATCCAACGCTCTTCCGTCTGCGCGGACTCTCTGGTTGAGTATCTGACCTCTCACTTGCTCGCGTTTAACCACTTCTATCGCTTTTGAAAGTTCATCTTTATCAAAATCATTCGCCTCTAAGATTTTGGCACGAAGTCTTTTAAGACCTGTTGCTCGTTCCGACTTAGCCATCTGATTGATAGCCTCTTGAATATCTTGCATGTGATTTGTACGAACAAACTCCACAAGTGATTGATTCAGGTTTTTCGTAGATATCTCGATCGCGGTGGTCTCTTTTTTATACGCTGCGAAGGCCTCTTCGTATCTGGCGTTATTGACAAAGAGTGCATTAGAGGCACTCGCAAGCACCTCTATAAGTTCGTCCTCGCTCATAGCATTGGACTTATGGGTCGTTATGGTATTGGCCAGCATCGGATCAACCATAGGGTCAAACATGTATGTCGTGCCTACATCGATATCGTTCGTTCCGATCGAACGCATCTCTATCATCAACAGATCCTCTTTTGTACCCGAAAGATAGAGATCCAGCGTAGAGTTATTGAGCTCTGAGAGGGTTGGATTCAGAAGAAGCTTGCCGTCGATCTTGGCGGCACGAACGGCGCTTACAGAGGTATTGATATCTATATCGGAGACATAAAGAGCAGCAGACGCGGCATTTAACGCCAATACCTGCAGATCTGCCTCTGCATCGACACTAAAGACCATAATCGTGATCTGTGTCGGTTTGGCAAAGCCTTTTGGAAAGAGCGGGCGAAGCGAACGATCAACGATTCTTGAGGTCAGAGTCTCAAAGTCGCTCGGTTTAGTCTCACGCTTGAAAAAACCTCCCGGAATCTTCCCCGCAGCATAGCTCTTCTCTATATATTGAACCGTCAGAGGCAGAAAATCTTCATCTTCTACCTCTTTTTCGTCAACGACCACCGTCGCCAAGATCACCGTATTGCCGCTTTTGAGCCACGCAGATCCGTTTGTCTGTTTGGCGACATATCCGAACGAGTACTCTTCAATACTCTTTTCTATATTTAATGTAACATCATATTTCAATTTAATCTCCTAAAATCTCTTCAAGTCTATCTTCATCTACCGTCGGCAGATCTTTATAGTAGAGTGAAGTCTCTACATAGTCATCTATATCATGCAGAAAAAATATCTCATCCGCAAATGGCTCTAACTGTTCCAATACGTCGCTGGGAATGACCGGTACGGCTATATAGACGGCCTTTGGCTTCATAGAGAGAATCGCCTTGAGTGCCGTCATAAACTTCATACCCGTTTCACTTCCTTCGTCTATCAACAAGACGACTCTGTCTCTCATCGACGGGAAGTGACGCCCTTTTCTATATTGATACATATAGCTAAGAATCTTCTCTTCATGCTTTCTATGGGCTTCACCGTAGATGTAGTCATACTTGATCTCAAAGGCCTCTACAAGCTTCTCGTTGATGACTATCTCTTCGCCTTCGCACACGCGTGCGATTTCACAACTGCTATTGTTGGGTGCGTTCACGGCTTCAGAAAAGAGAAAATCGACCCTGTTGGCTAATTTTCCGCGCAACGTTTCTGCCAGTGCCAAGCCGCCTTTGGAGACTGCCACGAACTCCCACGCCTCATCACGAACCTTCGTCATCGGCAAAATCTCTTTGAGCTTTAGCGCAGCATCACTGCGATCTTTCAAGATATGTTTATACTTATTCACTTTTAGCTTCCCTTGAGTATGTCAGGCATTCTCACGCCGAAATCCGAACTCCCCGAGTTTGAACGCATCAGCGGTTTTAAAACAATAGTAAAATAGAGATAGCGGTCAAACACGGCATCAGAGACCCCGTTACGCAGAATAGGGCGATTGTTCTCTACAAGTCTCAAACCAAAATCCCAGCACCTTTTTTTATACAAAAAGCCCACCTCGGCACCTTTTTTGATGCCGTTTTCCATATCATAATTGAATTTGGCATGGTAGGAGTAATGATCGTTGTAAGTATATCTTGCACTTGATGTAAAATAGCTTGTATAGGGAGTATAGTTTGATGCTCCACTCAAAAAGGTATCACTATAGAGATGAGAGAGCGAAAGATTCCATCCCCCTTGTCTGAAACTGATCTCATTAAAGAGTTTTGAGAAGGATTGCTCATCATAGTTATAAAAGAGGCTGCTATAGTAACGCAAACCCTTTGTTATGGCGTACTCTAGCTCATTCTCCAACTCGCCTACTTGGCTTTCGTAATCATTATAGACGATCGACTGCGAAAGGCGATGATACAATATCTCATCCCCCTGAACATCATGAAAATATTGCAAAAAATCCACATGAAACGACTCGTCGAGATTTTTAATGTTGTGAAAATCGCATCGCGGATCGGTCGGCGTTGCGGTACATATCGACCCTATATCGTCATAATATCCGCTCTTTGCCTCTGAAGCGCCCATTGAGTACCTTGCACCCAGCTCTATCGAGTGGCTAAAGTTCTCATAGCCGCGCATGAGCTGCGTATTGGCCCCAAAGACGTTATAGCTCCTAGCGAAATAGCCGTTGTCGTACTCTCTTCCCAGAATATTCGTCTCACCCCTAAATGAGGTGTGTTGTCCATAGAGCTCAAGCCTATAAGAGAGGTTCAGATACTCATCAAAGAGGTTTGTTCTGAGCGTGATAGGGATGTTCATATCTGTTTGAACGGCTGAAACACCGAGATCCCTATGGATATTCGTCGATTTAACATCGATGTTGTAGAGAAGGCTATCCTCTAAAAGAGTGCTGAGATAGTTATGATAGTGGAGTGTCGGAAGCTGTTGGAGCGTCTTCTCATTACTATCGACCGTTAGATCCTTATAGTATTTAAAATAGAGACCTAGATAGTTTCTTTCGCTGTTATAAAAACCGTTGACGACGGAGTAGATCTGCTGAGAGGTAGCATTTTGAGTGGTATCGTTCGTAGAGAGGTTGATATAGTCAACATCGTTAAGGTTGTTAAAATCAATATAGAGTTCCGATTGACCCTGAAAGTCATCTTGAAACAAAGAGGAGAAGAGCGCTTTATTGAGGTACGAGAGGCTATAGCCGTAGTGGGTATCGTTTGTTAAAGCGTACTCATCGACATATTTTTGTCTCTCTTTAAAGTATCCAGCCGTTATCGAACCTTTTGAGTGAGCCGAATCAACGAAGCGAAATGTTGAGTATCCCCCTTCCCCTCGAGAGCTTCTTATTTGCGGTTTAAGCTCCAGATCCCACCAGTTCTGTTCCGCGATATAGATCGGTTGTTCATAATAGAACCCCTCTTGATCCGATATACCGAGCGAAGGGGTCAGCAGACCGGTTCGTCTTGTCGTGTCGAGCGAATAGCCAAAATAGGGAGTATAAAAGACCAAGATATCGTAGATATAGATACGGGCGTTGTAGAGGTTGAGCCATTTGGAGTCGGTATTGTAGTCCGAAGATGTGAACTCGATCTTCCATAGCGGATCGTTGGGATTGCAGCCGCTCATAATGCCGCTAGTTACGTCGATATCCTCTTCTTTGGCATGTCCCTCATCACCGCAGAGCCAGACACGAGACTCCTTTTCAAGCATGAAAAAGGGGCGAAACGTACGCTCTTTATCTTTTAAGTTGAGCTTTGCATAGCTGCCCAATAGTTTATAGACCCCCAAATGAGAGGAGCGAATATTCTTGAAGAGCTCAAGCTCCGAAGTCGTTTTATTATAGCGCGCTTCATCGGCACTCAAAAGGTACTC
Source organism: Campylobacterota bacterium (assembly GCA_014764025.1). Lineage (GTDB taxonomy): Bacteria > Campylobacterota > Campylobacteria > Campylobacterales > Sulfurimonadaceae > JACXUD01. The sequence continues at coordinate 5,552 of JACXUD010000009.1, forward strand.
TTTATAGGAGACGACGACACCTCCCGTTGCATAGACCCATTCGCCTTCGCTTTGGGTCTGCGAGGCGAATATCTCTACTCTCTCCTTTGCCGTAAGCGTCAAAGCAAGCAGACAAAGCAAAAAGAGGATTTTATGCATTTACGACCAGAGTTTTGGCTGTTTTATCGTGCCAAGTTTGGCGTGCAGGATCGAATACCCCCCATAAAAAGCCAAGATAGAAGAGCAATTCACTCACGACTCGAAAGATCGAACGATTCAGAGCGGACAAAAAAGAGGGGTTTTGAAGCGTTTGAATCTCTATAACCCTGATTTTAAAGAGCATCTTCCCTATCGTTGCACCGTATTGCATAACGAAAAATGTCTGATAGACGATCTTCACAACGATATATTCAAGGACAAAAGTATTGGTAAGGTTGATGATCTCCTCGACGTTATTGGCATGTGAAAAGCTATCCCAAAGTGCCAAAATAAGCAAAAAAGAGAGCAACAGCTCATCTATAAAAAAGGCTGCACCCCTTTTTTGCGTATCCGCTAAAACAATATTCTCTCTATGGAGTATATCCTCTATCTCTTCATTCATGCTCTTCTCTTAAAGCGCTTGGTATGCGATATCGGTACGGAGTCTTTTACCCGCAAAGTGTACCTGTCCGCAACGCATATAGGCCCTATCGCGTGCTTGTTTGATGCTATCGCCCACACCGACGCATACCAAAACACGCCCGCCGTCTGCATAGAGTTTGCCATCTTTCTCGCTCACGCCTGCAAATGAGACGTGCGTATATTGCGCTATCTCTTCATGGTGCACTTCGTCCAAGATGATCTCTGCAGGAGTAGAGCTGCCGTAAGGATAGTTCGCACTTGCCATCACCACACCCACTGCGAACTGTTTTGAAAATTCTACTTTAATCTCACCGAGTCTGTTTGTTGCGGCTTTTAAGAACATGTCGCTTACGCTTGATGTCATCAAAGGCATCAATATTTCGCACTCAGGATCCCCGAAACGCACGTTGAATTCCAGCGTAAGAGGTTCGCCTTTTACGATCATAAGACCGATAAAGAGTACACCCTCAAACGGTGCCCCCTCTTTTTTCATCCCATCGAGCGTCGGGCGGATGATTCGCTCTTTGACCTTCTCGTAGATCACGTCGTCAACAAGCGGTGTCGGGGCATAGGCGCCCATGCCGCCCGTATTTGGCCCTTGGTCGTTATCCATCAGGCGCTTATGATCTTGCGCCGCCGGGAGCAGAATGAAATCATCCCCGTCGCATACCGCGAACATAGAGAGCTCATACCCGTCCAAAAACTCCTCGACCACCACGCGTCTTCCGGCATCGCCGAAGCTTTTGCCGCTGAGCATCTCCGATATCGCCACCTTTGCCTCATCATGGCTCTGCGCAATGATAACCCCTTTGCCTGCACACAGACCGTCAGCTTTCACAACGATAGGTGTCTGAAGCGTATCGGTGAATTTAAATGCCTTCTCTATAGAATCGGTCTCAATGAATTTGGCCGTCGGGATATCGTATTTAGCCAAGAAGTTCTTCATATAGACTTTTGAACCCTCCAGCTGTGCCGCCGCCTTTGTAGGACCGAATATAGCAAGAGCGTGAGAGCGGAAAATATCGACCACGCCATCTACAAGCGGCGCTTCAGGACCGACGATAGTCAGATCAAAGCCGTTCTCTTTCACATAGAGTGCCAACTCGTTGTAGTCTTTGATGTTAAGATTCGTACCTAGATTTGAAGTGGCTCCGTTACCCGGGTTAAAATAGAGCTCGTGCGACTCTGCCTCTTTCGTAATAGCCAAGCCTATGGAATACTCCCTAGCGCCACTTCCAATAATCAATATTTTCATTCATAACTCCAAAATAGTTTGTAAAGAGAAAACCGCTATTTGCTCTATGCAAACTACACGATACTCCAAAGAGCCGTCACGCTCTAAGCTTTGGTTCTCAAAGCCGAAAAATGGGTGAAGAGAGGTCTCATAACGGCGGCAGCTTCTCGACCAAATGAATGCGCCTCAAGCGAAGTTACCGGCACACAGAGCACCTACTAGTTCACCGTAAGAAAATGTAGAACCCTCATAATCGCGATTACTCGAACTCTCCAGAGTATTTGTAATTATACAAAACGGTTACTTATTTTTCTTTATATTTACTCTTATAGGGAGAAAATTAGAGTGATTTTGCCACCTCTATGCAGCTTTGAACCGTTCTATCGGGCGCTACATGAATTTTTGTCTTTGAAGGTAGTGCGGCAGCCGTCGTCTTTCCTATGACGACAACCTCTTGTGAGGGGAGAAGCGAATGCGTTTTCAAATAGCACTCGATACTTGAAGGCGAAGTGAAGATAAGTATCGCCTCCTCGTTCACCATGCACTCTTCAATCTGCGAGGAGCAGCGTGAGCGATAGACGACGGCCTCCCCGATTCGGTATCCTAATTTTTGGCATGTGAAAACGAAATCAGAAGCGACCTCCTCGGCACGCAGATAGAGCCACCGCATCTCTTTTGGATATTCTTGTATGATCTTTGCCAAATCATCGCCATACCCTGATCCCACTTCGAGTATATTCCCGCCAAGTGCTCTATAGGCCTCTGCACTCTGTGTTGAGACACACAAAGCCGGCATGTGAATATAGCGCTCTTTCTCATACATGCAGACGGCATGTGAAACCTGTTTCGAGGTGATAATGAGTGCATCATAAGATGAGAAGTCGATAGTAGGTTTGAGATACTCTATCTCAAGCGAGGGTATATGTATCGCCTCGGGATGAGAAGATGTCGAAAAAAGGTAGATCGGTCGCGGCATGTGAAAATAAGCCTTGGCTTATTCCCACTCGATTGTTGCAGGCGGTTTTGAAGAGATATCATAGACCACGCGGTTGATACCGTCCACTTCATTGATGATACGGCGGCTGATTCTCTCTAACAGGTCATGCGGCAGGTGTGCAAATGTAGCGGTCATACCGTCAACTGCTTCAACGACACGGATACACACCGTGTTGTCGTATGTACGGTTATCACCCATAACACCCACAGATTTAACATTTAAAAGTACGGCAAAGGCCTGCCACGTCTTAGCGTAGTAGCCGCTTGCTTTGAGCTCATCCAGCAAGATAACGTCCGCTTCGCGAAGCAGATCGAGATCCGCTTGATTTACATCACCCATGATACGGATCGCAAGCCCCGGACCAGGGAACGGATGGCGGTTGATCATCGATTCAGGAAGTCCAAGCTCTAGACCGATCTTGCGCACTTCGTCTTTAAAGAGTTCACGAAGCGGCTCGATCAGCTCGAAATCCATCCAATCAGGCAGACCGCCGACGTTATGATGCGATTTAATAACCTCGCTCGGGCCGTTTACCGAGATAGATTCGATAACGTCAGGGTAGAGAGTCCCTTGTGCCAAGAACTTGATACCGTCATGCTTTTTAGCCTCTTGCTCAAAGACCTCGATAAATGTGTGACCGATGATCTTACGTTTTTTCTCAGGATCACTCACACCTGCCAAACGACCCAAAAAGAGCTCTCTAGCATCCGCTACGACAAGCGGGGCTTTAAGGTTGATCTTAAAGATCTGCTCTACCTGCTCACGCTCGCCTTTGCGAAGTAAACCGTTATCCACGAATACCGGGATCAGCTTATCACCGATCGCCTCATAAAGCATAGCCGCAACGACGGAGCTATCAACACCCCCGCTCAGTCCGCAAAGCACTTTCCCATCGCCTACGCGTTCACGGATGATACGGATCTGCTCTTTTAAGAAGTGCTCCATCTTCCATTTTTCAGTCACGCCGCAGATGTTCTTTGCAAAGTTGCGAAGCATCAAATAGCCCTCTTCAGAGTGCTGAACCTCCGGATGGTACTGCATCGCATAGATGCGTCTTGACTCATCCGCAATAGCCGCATAAGGAGAGTTTGCAGAGACCGCTACGGGTGTAAAGCCCTCCGGCAGTCTATCGACTCTGTCACTATGGCTCATCCATACGATTCTCTCGTCGTCACAATCTTTAAAGAGCGGGCAGACGTTTGTTTCCAAATTAAGAATTTTAAGCTCTGCTTTACCATACTCGTGATGCGCAGAACGAACAACGCTTCCGCCGAAATCGACGGCGATGCGCTGCATTCCGTAGCAGATACCAAGAACGGGGATGCCCATCTTATAGACCTCTTGATCCACGGTATAGGCATTTTCGTTATAGACAGACGATGGACCGCCGCTTAGGATAACGCCTTTTGGATTTTTTGCTTTAATTTCTTCTGCTTTCGTGTAATAAGGAAGGATCTCACAATAGATCTTATCTTCGCGAAGACGGCGAGCGATAAGCTGTGTGTATTGTGAACCAAAATCTAAGACGATAATGCTAACGTTTGTCATGGTCAAATGCCTTTTATAAATGTATAAAGTAGAGTTGTGAAGGAATGTACCCTTTCAATTGCGAAAGGATACAATAATTTAAATTAAGTGCTCTTTTAGTAAATGCCTAAAACCTCAAATTGACCGTACCAGACGATTAGCGAAATGAAATAGCCTATCAGGATCGTCCATGCATATTTCATATGAGCTCCAAAGGTATAGACGCCCGGAAGTTTACCCATGACACCGACACCTGCAGCCGAACCAAACGAGATCAGCGATCCTCCGATCCCTGCCGTAAGCGTTACAAGCAGCCATTGATCGAGTCCCATCTCAGGGTTTGCTTTTAAGACCGCAGACATAACAGGAACGTTATCGACGATAGCCGATAGGAAGCCTACACCGATATTCGCCCACGTAGGACCAAGCACGCTAGGATCGTAAACCACTACCGCAAGCCCTAACCATCCGACGAAATAGAGAGCCCCGACAGCTGCCAAAATACCGAAGAAGAAGAGAAGCGTATTGTTCTCTATTTTTGCTATTGAATGGAAGATATTGAGATGCGAATTGTGCGCTTTTTTGAGTCTGTATGCATAGAGTTTGAGCAGGGCCAAACCAAAGAGCATTCCCCACATTGCAGGAAGGTGAAGCACTTGGTGCGACATCACCGCACAAAAGATCGTAAAGACGCCAAGCCCGATTACCACGCCTGCCCCGTGCATCATAGGCGGTTTTGTCTCTTTTGTGGCATCAAAATGCGGCACTTCGTTTGGTACGAAGCGGGCAAGCAGCCATGCCGTTGCCAAATAACCGAGAATTGAAGTTGGGAAGAGGAACAAGAAGTCAACGAATGCCCCTTTGCCGGCCGTCCAAGCCATAAGAGTCGTGATGTCTCCAAACGGGCTCCACGCACCGCCGGCATTTGCAGCAACGACAATGTTAATTGCACCAGGCACCAAGAACTCTTTGCGCTCTTTTTCGATCGTGATCAGTACTGTTGCCAAGATAAGAGCAGTCGTTAAGTTGTCCGCAACCGGTGAGATGAAAAAGGCCAACAATCCCGTTACCCAGAAGAGCTTTTTATATGTGTAGCCCTTAGATACGAGGTTATATTTCAGTCTATCAAAGACACCCATATGGATCATCGTCTCGATGTAGGTCATTGCCGCGAACAAGAAAAAGAAGATCTCGGCAATCTCTAGAATGATATGCTCAAGCTGCGTATGCACCAAATCCATGTTCATATGGTTGAAGGCATAATACATTGCAATCAAAATAAACAGGAACGTTCCCGTAAAGAGTGCCGGTTTGGCTTTATCTATATGGTACTTCTCCTCCATTGCGACAAAATAGTAACCTATAATAAAAATGAGCAGGGATGCGATCCCGACCCACGTCATCGTCAAATCCGGTATTACACTGCTAGAATCCGAACTAGCAAACAAAAGTGAACTTGGTAAACTTATCAAACCCAACCTCTTTAGCATTAAATCTCCTTTATATAATGAACGCCTATTGATTTCTCGCGTGCGAGGGCGCTCACGACTATCTCGCGTGCCGTGATGAGACGAAATTTGAGTAGTTTACCAATATTTTCTTTTAAAAGAGCATTAATCTGCTCCAAGGCGCTGTTCAAACCTGTTTTTGTTCTGACGATCGAAACGTTCTCCCACATGATATGGCGCAGAAGATTCTTTTTGGCTTTGTCTCCCTCTTGAACAAGCGGCTCAAGGTCTATATCGAACTTCACGAAGCTCTTTTTTTGCTCTTTAGAGAGAATGTCGCCCACTGCTCTAGCAGAGAACACGAGATTCTCCAAAAGCGAGTTGGATGCCAGGCGATTCGCACCGTGAACCTTCGTCGAAGCGACTTCGCCGACAGCATAGAGCGATTTGACACCCTCTACACGACCGTAAAGATCGGTTTTGATACCGCCGATGGCGTAGTGGAATGCCGGCGAGATCGGGACTCGCTCTTTGGGTACGTTGAAACCGATGTTTCTAAAGTTGCTGAAGATATTCGGGAATCTCTGCGTAAAGTATTGATACTCAAAGTTTTTAAAAGAGAGATAGACCTCTTTGCCCGTACGTTTTTTGTAGTCGTAGATCGCCTTAGAGACGATATCGCGTGAAGCGAGTTCGCCGCGCTCGTCGTATTCGAACATAAAACGGTAACCCTCCTCGTCCTCGATCGTCGCCCCTTCGCCTCGAAGCGCCTCCGTTAAGAGCATCTTTTGCGCCGTGTTGCTTCCCACATAAACCGTCGGATGAAACTGCAGCATCTCCATTCTCTCCAGCCTAATGCCTTTAAGCGCACAGAGCCCTTGCATATCCGCACTGATACAGGGTGCATTGGTGTGGTATTCAAAGAGCGAACCGACACCGCCGCTTGCGATAATGACGTCATTTGCATAGACATTGCGCAATTTGTCGCGCTCTAAAAGCGTGACGCCGTAGCACTCTCCATCCTTGATCAAAAGATCGACCACACGAGAGTTTGAGATCATCGGATGGTCGTTGTTGGCCAGCAGAAAATGGTGCAGATAGCGTCCCGTAGCATCGCCGCCGGCATGCAGGATTCTATTTGTAGAGTGTGCCGCCTCTTTTGTGTAGAGCAGCTTTCCGTTCTCGTCTCTGTCAAACTCAAAACCGCGCTTGATGATATCGTCGATCACTTGACGGGAGTATTGGCTCAATACATTCACCGCTTCGGGATCGCACAGACCGTCACCCGCATCAAGCGTGTCTTGAATGTGCAGCGGAATATCCGCTTCATCACGTGCAAGCGCTACGCCGCCTTGAGCGTAGAAGCTGTTGCACTTGAATATCTCTCGCTTGTTTACGATAAGAACTTTTTTGTTTTTAGGAAGTTTTAAAGCCGCATATAGGCCGGCGATACCCGCTCCCACGATAATCACATCATATTTCATTTTTTACTTTTTCTCTTTTGTTATTATAAAATCGACCTGTGAGTCACTCGCTTTTTCATCCACATAGTATGGTGCTTCTTTGTAGCCGCATCCGTTCAAACTTAACAAAAAGGTGGCTATAATTGCCGCATGAAAAATGCCTATGAAATTATTCAGTCTCTTCAAAATGAACCTCAATTCTCTAAATTAAAAACAGCGCGTTGTCTTGGCACCATTAAATCGCTCTTTAATCACAGGCTTCAGACGATGATAAAATTTGCATACCTGAAAAATGGGACCATCTTTTTTGTATTGACGCATCCGGGGGCTAAACAGGAGTTTGATAATAGTATAGATAGTATTAAAAGTGCTTTAAAATTTCACATGCCGCAAGAGTGTGCAGAGCTGAGTTTCAAAGAGCTCAAGGCGTTTGTCACCCACTCGCCTCGCAAAGTGATCACGGCCCAATCCGATGAGCCGCGTCGCTACAAAGAGCGCTCGACCGGAGCATTTGAAAACAGCGTCAAAGATCCGAAGCTTCATGCCCTGATCGGTACGATTCAAAAGATCATCAAAGAGATGCAATGAGTCTGCTTGAGAGCATAAAGATGCTTCCCGCAAAACCGGGAATATATCAATACTTCAACGAAAACGGCAAGCTCCTCTATGTCGGCAAAGCCAAAGACCTCTCCAAACGCGTCAAGAGCTACTTCTATTTTACGCCGCAGCTTCGCGCCAATCCCAACCTTTCGGTACGCATTCAAAAGATGCTGGCACAAACGGTTTCGCTCAACTACATCGTCGTTAACAGCGAGCACGATGCCCTGATCTTAGAAAACTCCCTTATCAAGCAGCTCAAACCCAAATACAACATTCTTCTGCGAGACGATAAGACCTATCCCTATATCTACCTCGACCGCAACGAAAAGTACCCTCGTTTCGAGATCACGCGCAAAGTAATCAAAGACAAAAACATTCTCTATCACGGCCCCTACTCCGTCGGAGCAAGGGATATCCTTGATTCACTCTACGAACTCACCAAACTGGTGCAAAAAAAGAGCTGTCTCAAATCTCATAAACTCTGCCTCTACTACCAAATCAAAAGATGCCTTGGACCTTGCGAGCTCAACATTTCGCAAGAGCGCTATGCCAAAGAGGTGGAGGATGCGCTTGCATATATAGAGAACAAGAGCCTTTTGGTTCAAAGACTCCAAGAGCGAATGCTCTTTTATGCCGAATCGGAGCGCTTTGAAGAGGCTGCGGAGCTTCGCGACCGAATAGAACGTATCGATCGATCCCAGATCAAAACCGATATCGATCTGGCCAGCGACGAAGAGTACGACATCTTTGCCGCGGCACACAACGAAGAGCGAGCCGTAGTAGTACGAATATTCATGCGCAAAGGACGCATCATATCCTCATCGCACGACTTCATACAGCTCAACGAAGGTTATGACGAGGATGAGATATACCAAAGAGCCCTGTTGGAGTTCTATCAGACCGAAGCACCCCCGATCATCGCCCCCATTTTAGTGGCATGTGAATTTGAAGGCAAAAAACTCATAGAGGAGCATCTAAGCCGCCTCTTTGGGCGTCAAGCGCAGATAAGGCACCCAAAACGGGGCAATAAAAAAGAGCTTATCGCCCTTGCGCTTCTCAATGCAAACGAGCTTCTTAGAAATAGAAAATCAGATCCTAAAGAGGAGCTTTTAACAGAGCTTAAAAAGCTTTTACATCTCAACTCTCATCCGGAGAGAATCGAGGTCTTCGACAACTCTCATCTCGGCGGTGTTGCACCGGTGGGGTCCATGATCGTCTATGAAGCGGGAGGCTTTAGCAAAGAGGGCTACCGAAGATACCATCTTGAGGCGCGCGACGAATACTCGCAGATGCGAGAGATGCTCACTCGAAGAATCGAATCGTTTGAGAAGAACCCTCCGCCCGATCTCTGGGTTTTAGACGGCGGAGCAACACTGCTTCAGTTGGCATGTGAACTCCTCGATTCTCATGGAGTGAATCTCGATGTGATAGCCATCTCTAAAGAGAAGATAGACGCCAAGTCGCACCGCGCCAAAGGCAAGGCCAACGACATACTGCATACGCTAGATGAGAGTTTCAAGCTTGCAAACAGCGACAAGAGGCTGCAATTCGTTCAGATGCTGCGTGACGAGGCGCATAGAACGGCGCTGAAATTTCACAAAGAGAGCAAGGTCAAACTCGATCAAGAGAGTCTCCTGCTCACGCTTAAGGGCATCTCACATGCCAAAATCAAAAAGCTTCTCAATCATCTCGGCAGCTTCGAAGCCATCAAAACAAGCACATTTGACGAATTAGCAGAGCTGCTCAATGCAAAAGACGCAAAACTCATCAAAAACATTTATAAATAAGGGGCACCTCTAAAAACTCTACGCGGTTTTAGAGGTGCCCTAAGTTTCAATTTCAATCTAATATGCTATATTATTGCGAATTTCTACTCAGCAAGGTTTGATTTATGGGAAATATTACACCAGTTAATGAAGAGTACTTATACGAGGGGAGCGTCATTATAAGCCAAACGGATCTTAATGGTGTCATCACGTATGCGAATCGAAAGTTTTGCGAAGTCTCTGGCTACAGCGTCGATGAACTCCTAGGAGCACCGCATAGAATTTTGCGTCATCCCGATATGCCAAAGGGTGTTTTTGCAAAGATGTGGAGCACTATCAAAGGCGGACAGGTTTGGAACGGACTTGTGAAAAATATGCGCAAAGACGGCAAGTACTACTGGGTGGATGCGGAGATACTGCCTATCAGAGACGATAACGGCGAAGTGAGCGGATACATTGCCGCACGCAAACCGGCATCACGCAAAGATATACAAGAGACTCAAGAGTTGTATAAAAAGATGCTTAACTCTGAAGCACAATAGGGGATGCAATGATAATTTACAACTATAACAAAGAGTTTGTAGGTATCGATTTGAGCGACCTTAAGACTCTAGGCTACAAAGATCTTGCATCACTTCGACTTGAAGCGGCCGATTTTGCCGATCTATTTGTCAAAACACCGGGGCATATACATAATTTCAAACATGTTCACTGGCTCGATTTCATCAGTGCATCGGAGAGCTCCGGCGATCCAAAAGTCATCATTCACGCAAACAACAAGAACTTCAAAGCGACCCTTCAGATCCATACAATATTCTTGATCGACAACCCTTCCGCAAAAGCCTACTCCGTGCAGCTCAACAACGTTCGTGAGCTGACACACCTCGAAAGCGAAAGAATAGCCGGCGATCTTCTAGAGCGTCCGGCTCCGAAAATCGCTTCTGCAGCAGCGGCTCCGGTCTTTAACACTCCGGAGTTCAGCGGCGATTTCCAAACCGACGAAGAGCCGAAAAATGTCATACACGACCCTTACGAATCAAACAAATTTGACGATAAGCTCGACATTATAGATATCGACGACAGCTTCGTTGATGACGATCTTTACGAAGATAATCACCTTGCACAGGCGAACCAAGCCTCTTTCACCCCTCCACCGGCAGAATCGTACGAGAGCGCTGATCGTTTAGAGCTCGATTTTGAAGATGAAGTCGAGGAGGAGATCATCCCGCAAGCTCCTAAGAAGAAAATTGAAACTTCGCCGGCGGCACCTTTAAAAATAGAAGAGGATGATTTTGACTACAGCTATGTTTACAATCCGCAGATAGCCTCTGACGATCTTGGATTGCCGGTCGATCTAATCGAAGAGTTTATTACGGACTTCATCGCTCAAGCACATGAGTTTAAAGAGAAACTCTATGCTTCACTCAACGAAGGAGATCTCGATAACGTCAAAGCTCTATCACACAAGCTTAAGGGCGTCGCCGCAAATCTACGCATCGAGAATGCCTTTGAGGTTCTCTCTACGATCAACCACTCATCCGACGTCAACGAAATCACTCGCAACTTGAAGTACTTCTACAACATCATAGCTCTTTTAGAAGGCAAAGAGATAGCGCCTCAAGCACAAGAGCCCTCAAGCGTAGCCGCTACATTGAACGAAACGCCTGATATGAACGAGAGCTACGAGCAGCCTCTATTTGAAGAGGAGCCTTTTGAAAATGAACAGCCTATAGAAGTTAGCGACGATGACGTACCGGAGCGAATCGAACTCGCAGAACTTGCAGACGATGAGTTTTTAAGAAACGAGCAGACCGCTCATCAGCATGACCAAAGCGACTTTGAAGAGAGAATAGAGATCGACTTTGAGGATGACACTGTAGAAGATGATATCTTTATCGCAAATGAAGAGCAGCCCTCATTCGAGTACGACAAGGCCAAGATTGCCGATGAGATAGGGATCGATCTCAACCGATTCAACGACTTTTTACAAGACTACGTAACGGAAGCGCGGACACTTCTTGAGTCTATGCGCCACAAGCTTGAAACCGATCAGCTTGAGGGCATAAAAAGAGAGGCCAGCAAGCTGATGAGTATGAGTGAAAATATGCGTGTTGGATTTATCATGGGCGAACTCAACACCCTTTTAGGCTCAACCGACTCTTTAGAGATTGCAGGTGCGATCCAAAATATCGAAACAATGCTTTCGCAAATTTCAACAATAGAGGCTTAATATGCAGTTAGGATTAAAAAATAGATTACGACTTATCAGTTTATTCCCGATTCTGATTCTCTTCTCATTAACGAGTTACTTCGTTTATGACTCATTCCAGAACTACAAAGCGGCTGAACTGCTTAAAGATAAACTCTCGCAAAACCGTTTTCTCAACGAACTTGTAGGGAATATCTCACGCGAACGCGGTATGACGGTTATGTACCTTGGAAGTACTTCCGAAAATACGCTCAAATCGCTTATTCAACAAAGAAAGATTGTCGATCAAAAGCTTAAAGAGTATCTCAATCACTCTAAAAACAACCCTGCTCTCCATGATCACTCCAACTCACAAGCAAGCTGCTCGACATGTAACGACATCTCTGCCATTGAAGCATCATTATCAAACATCTATAAGATCAGAGCGCTCGTTGATACGCATCAAGCGAACTTTAAAGAGGTCTATGAGAGTGTTTACGGTGCTACTCAAAAACGTGCCATTAAACAACTAGAGCAGATAACGAACGATCAGATCGATGAGACAATCAACGAACTCTCATCAAGCTACATCTCATTCGTGCGTGCAAAAGAGAACACGGCGGCCGAGCGTGACCTTATCTCCTATGCGATTGCTCGTTCTACAAAGCTTGAAGAGGAGGAGCTTAACCTCTGGATCTCAATCATCGCCGGTGCCGATGCGATCAGCTATGACACCCTTCGCGATAGAGCACTCGTAGATAGACTCAGCGCAATCTTTACGAACGAAGACAACAAAGAGCTTTTCGACGATATCAACGGCGAACGTACGGCGATCATTTCACAATCCTCCGAAGGTGAATACGAGATCTCGGCCGGTATTTGGTTTACGATGCTCTCCGAAAAGACAAATATACTCTCGGAAGCCGAAGATATCATTCTTGCTACGATGGATGAAAGAGCTCAGGAAGTACAAGCAGATGCACTTCAATTCCTAACCATCACGCTTACGATCTGGCTCATTTCCGTTATCTTGGCTATCCTTGGCTACCTCCTCTCTAATGAGATCGCAAGAAATATTAAAAACCTTGAGAACGTTCTTAAAAGAGTTGCGGAAGATACTCAAAATATTGAAGCTAAAAGCGTTAACCTCAATCTTCACACGGCAGAGGGTACGGCAGAGGCCTATAAACTTCTCGAGCGTATCATCGAACAGACTCGCCACGATAAAGAGTCGGCTCAAGAGGCGAGTGAAGCCAAATCGATGTTCCTTGCGAATATGTCGCATGAGATCCGTACACCGCTTAACGGTATCGTCGGATTTACAGAGCTTCTTAAAGATACCGGGCTCAAAGAGGAGCAGAGCGAATTCGTCGAGATCATCGAGAAGAGTTCGGAAAACCTACTTGAGATTATCAATAACATTCTTGACCTCTCTAAAATCGAAAGCAATAAACTTGAGATCGAAGATATCATATTCAACCCTATCGATGAGTTCGAGAGTGCCGTTGAAGTCTATGCGGTCCGTGCAAGTGAAAAACATATCGACCTTGGCTGTTTCATCGACCCTGCTCTTGAAAAACCGCTCAAAGGTGACCCGACGAAGATCAAAGAGGTTATCATCAACCTTCTTTCAAATGCCGTTAAATTTACAAGCAGTGCAGGTTCTATCAACGTCGATATTCGCAAACTTCAATCCGACATTGCGGGTAGAACACGTGTTCGCTTCGAAGTTCAAGATAGCGGTATCGGTGTAACGAGCGAACAAAGAGCAAGAATCTTTGAAGCCTTCTCGCAAGCCGATACCTCGATTACCAGAAAATACGGGGGTACGGGTCTTGGTCTAACGATTTCAAGCCGCTTCATCGAACTTATGGGTGGTCACTTGGATCTTCATAGTGAACCGGGCGAAGGAACGACATTCTTCTTTACGATCGACTTCGAAGAGGTAGAGACGCTTAACGAAGGGGCAAAAGGCAACTTCAGCAATATCAATGCGCTTCTCCTAGAGTCGCCGCACAGACATAAAAAACAAGAGATCTATCTTCGTGAATATCTAGACTATTACGGTGTAAGCTATACGACGTTCAAAGATCTAAGAGAGCTTGAGATGCTCCAAAAGCAGGTGAGCTACGATCTTGTATTTGTTGATTACGACTATACGACAGAGGATGATCTGCAAGCATACTCTGCTATGCCGCTTCAGATGATCTTGATGACGAAATCATACTTTATGAAGAAGATCGACTCGTTAGAGCTTACGATATTTAAAACCATCTATGAGCCGCTCAATACGTCAAAAGTGAAAATCGCTCTTGAGACATACGTAGCTAAAAACTTTAATTCGACAAAGAAAGCGAAAAAGGTCAGCCGTAAAAAATTCAACGCAGAGACGTCGAAGTTTAACGCAAACGTACTTGTAGCCGAAGATAATATCATTAACCAAAAGTTGATTAAACGAACCCTAGAAGACCTAGGTCTTACGGTATCTATCGCCTCTAACGGTCTTGAGGCCTTCCAAAAACGTAAAGACGGGAACTTCGATCTTGTCTTTATGGATATTCAGATGCCGTTCTTGGACGGAGTCGAGGCTACAAAAGAGATCCTTGACTATGAAGAGGACTTCAACCAGCCGCACATCCCGATCATTGCACTCACCGCAAATGCACTTAAAGGGGATAGAGAGCGCTTCTTGGATGCAGGGCTCGATGAATATACGACAAAACCGCTTGTGCGTTCAGAAATAATTTCGCTTCTCAACCACTTCTTAGCGGACAGCATCATCGATGTCACCGAGATGAAGTCGGCACCGCAACAAGCGGTGCCTGAGAAACATGAGGAGCCGCAAGAGGAGTTGAGCGACTTTAGCGATGATTTTAATGCGCCGGAGGAGAGCTATGCTGCAGAGGAGATTGCTATCGATAATGAATCGTTCGAATCGGACGATACAAGCATCAGCTCCTTCTATGATGAGCCTGCAACCATAGCAGATGAGTTCGTTGAGGCACCTCAATATGAGACGTATGATCAAAACGAAATGCCTCAAGATAGCTACGAAACTCCGTCTATCGAAGAGGATTTTACAGCTCCGGAGACTCTTGATGAAGCCCCGGAGAGTGAAATGATCACCCATGCAGAGGCTCCTCTTCTTGAAGAGTATAGAGCGGACATTCTTTTAGCTAAAAAGACTAAACTTGAAACCAAACTCTTTGAAGAGCTGCTTGCCTCTTTAGGATACAGCTATGAGATCGCATTGGATAGCGATAATCTAAACGATCTCACGACCCAAAACCGCTACAAGGTGATCCTCTTGGATAGAGAGTTGGATGAACTCGATCTTGCTGCATTTAGTGCCAAGATCAAAGAGCCAAGACAAAACGAAGCTCTTGAGTCTCATATTGTCCTTATGGTTGATTCATCCTCTAAATATAGTGCAGAGGATAAAGCGGTGGTCGATGAAGCGATACGAAATGTGATCAATAGAGACCTATTAAGACTTGTAATAGAAAAATTTTTATAAAGGTAGAATAGATGTCACGTGATAATCTTGTAGTTTTAGCCGTTGATGACGACATGATCAACCTTAAACTTCTTAAATCGATGCTTATGAAAAGCGGAAAAGTAAAAGAGGTCATTGAAGCGAGAAACGGTTCAGATGCTATAGGGCATCTGAAGTCTCGCGACAATATCGACCTGATTTTACTTGATATCATCATGCCTGTTATGGGCGGGATTGAGATGCTCAAAGTCGTACGCGCAGATGACAACCTAAGACAGCTCCCTATCATAGTATTAACTACCGATGAGACAAAAAAAGGTGAAGCATTAGAGTTTGGTGCAAACGGATTCTTGATGAAGCCTATCAGAAATGATGAGCTTTTGAAAAAGATGGCGACGGTCATCGTCTGATAATTTCGGCATGTGAATATCTCTTTTTCACATGCCGCAAAGCAAGAGATCTTCTTAGACTAAGACCTCTTTTAAAACCTCTTCGATTCGGCTTACCGCAACAATCTCCAACGATTCTCTTACCTCTTTTGGGATATCTTCAATATCTCTTTCGTAGTTTTTTGCAGGGATAAGAACCTTACTCATAGCCGCTTTATGTGCCGCGATCAGCTTCTCTTTAAGCCCGCCGATAGGCAACACGTCGCCGCTAAGAGAGACTTCGCCCGTCATAGCGACGTCCGAACGCACCTTTTTAGAACTGAGGATAGAGGATATAACGCTCACCATAGCAATTCCCGCACTAGGACCGTCTTTTGGCGTTGCACCGTCGGGGACATGTATATGTAGATCATAGCGTTTATAGACTTCGCTCGCATCTACATGAGCCCCATCCTCTTGCTCTTTTGGCGTAAGAGGAATATTCTCTTTAGAGATATAGAGTTTTTTATTATCAATAAGCGTCTGAACGACGCTCATAGCGATTCTTGCACTCTCTTTCATCACATCGCCCAAACTCCCCGTGAGCTGCATGTGACCCTTGCCTTTGATGCGAACACTCTCGATTTTGAGCACATCACCGCCCACTGCCGTCCAAGCAAGTCCGTTGACGACACCCACCACGGGAATTTTAGATGTCTTTTCAATTTCGAACACGCTCTTGTCCAAGAACTCTTTCATATTCTTCAAAGTGACGGAGACTTTGTTTATTGCACTGTTTTGTAAAAGCTCTTTTGCAGATTTACGCGCGATATCTGCGATGCGTCGGCGAAGATTCCGCACTCCCGCTTCACGTGTATAGCTATGTATAAGCTCTTTCAAAGCCGCTTCGGATATGCTCACTTCAGAGTTTTTAAGGCCATGCTTTTTGAGTTCCTGAGGAAGCAGGTAGCGTTTTGCTATCTCGTACTTCTCCTGCGGCGTATATGAGCTTACACTGATGAATTCCATCCTATCGCGAAGCGGTGCCGGAATATGCCCGACATCATTAGCCGTAGCAATGAAGATGACGTTGCTCAGGTCGATATTAAAGTTGAGATAGTAATCTCGGAACTCTCTATTTTGTTCAGGGTCGAGGATCTCTAAAAGTACCGCCGTCGGATCGCCTCTGTGTGATCGGCTCACCTTGTCGATCTCATCCAGTACGACAACAGGGTTCATCTTTTTGGCTTCAATAATACCTTGAACGATACGTCCGGGCATTGCACCCACGTATGTTCGTCTATGCCCGCGAAGCTCGTTTACGTCCTCAAGCCCTCCTAGGGCTATACGCACAAGCGGACGCTTTAGTGCGGTTGCGATGGAGTTGGCTAACGAGGTCTTCCCTACTCCCGGAGGGCCAGAGAAACACAATATAGCACCTGCGGACTTCTCTGCCCCTATACCGCGAAGCTCCATCAGCTCTTTAACGGCAAAAAACTCCACGATACGCTCTTTTGGCTTTTTAAGCGAAAAGTGATCTTCGTTGAGCTGCTCTTCGACATCACTGATCTTTAACGATTTTTTTGCACTCTCTCCGAATGGGATCTCAAGTACCCAATCAAGGTAGGTCTGGGTCATGGAAGCGTCCGAAGAGTCGGGATGCATTCTAGAGAAACGATCGATCTGTTTCGAGACCTCTTTATAGGCATCTTGGCTCATCTTCTCTTTTTTAGCCTCAAGCTTTTTGCGGTACTCCTCTATCTCTTCATCACGCGCGGTATCGGTTCCCAGCTCTTTTTGAATCTGTTTGAGCTGCTCTTTTAAGAAGTACTCTTTATTGACCTTCTCTATATGAGAGTGAACCTTTGAGCGTATCTCTTTTTGCAGTTTGTTCGCTTCGATCTCCTCTATCAGATAATCTACCAAAAGCAAAAATCGTTTTTCAATATCGGTCTGAATAAAGATATTGTAGGCTTGCTCTTTTTTGAGCTTGACGGTGCTGCATATAAGGTCTATGATCCTGTTATGATCGTGATTCTCCTCGATGGTTCGCAGCAGATCGGGCGGAAAGTAGTTGCTTACGCTTGAGAGCGTGCGCACTTTCTCTCTGACAATCTCCAAGATGGCATCGATCTTCAAGCTGTTAACAGGTGCAGACTCCAGTATCTCTACATGCGCAACAAGCGGTGATGAAGAGACCTCATAAGCCATCTTTGCACGTGCTAAGCCCTGGAACAAGATCTTAAAACGCCCATCAGGCAAAGCAACTTTACGCATAATAGAGCCTACTACGCCTGCTTCATAGAGCGATGCGTAGTCGCGCTTGCCCTCGTGTGAAGGTTTTGTAGGGCAGACGATCACTAATGTGCTCCCTTCGATAGCGCGCGTCGCCGCCTCGATGTTCTGTTTATCGCTCAAAAAGATCGGCGATATCATAAAAGGATATAAAAAAAGCTCATCCTCGGCTATAACCGGAATATTTGCCGGAAACTCTCCATAATTGCTCAATTTCATTCTCTATCTTCCTCTATTTTGTCTCTTCGTTTAATTCTTCTTTTGTCGCATTCGATTCATGCTGCAACATAGTATCGCTATTCTCTTGCACCGAGTTTCTCGATACGACGCTTCTTGTATCAGGCACCAAGAAACCGTACCAGCTCTCCTTGCCGTCCCCTTCGAACCATGCTCTATACCATGGGGCATTGGCCACCTCCACCTCTTCCCATTTTATCCAAGGTTCGGGTTTGATAGAGCGATAGTACGCGGCACTCTTTGGTTTATCCAGACGCTCGTATAGGTCGGCGATATTCTCGTTGAGTGCGGCTTTTGCCAAATAGAGTCTTGTTAGCATCGTATCGATCACCGGGATATACATCGAATTTGGATAGTCGTTTTTGAACTTCTCTCCGCCTACGAGCGCTTCGTTAATGAGCGCTTGGTCGCGTCTTGGATTCGGAAGAGCCAGGTATTTTGCCTTTATCTTCAAAAACTCCGCCTCCTCTTTCTCGTTAGGCGTCGCATAGCGTTTTACATACTCGTCTAAAAAGTGCTCTGCAAGCAGAAACTCCTCATGTTCCATGTGTGCAAGAGCCAATATCATGGTAGCTTCAGGCAGAAGCGGTGAGCCGATATGTTCGCCTTGAAGCGATGTATAGTAGTTGTCGGCCTTCTCCAAATTGGCATGTGAAATAGACTCGATGATCTTGCCGTACCAATAGAGGGCAGGTTTGTTATACTCGTCTATATCCTTTGAACAGCCCCCGAAAAAGAGCCCCGTAAGAAGTAGCAACGAGGCCGTAAGTGTCGCATAGCGCATTGATATTTTCCTGATTTTAAATAGGGTGTTATTCTAGCAAAAAGATTTATAACTATCTTTAAACGGGAATTATTTATGGGCACCTCTAAAAACTCTACGTGCGATTTTAGAAGGAGCAATTTTTACTCTATTTATAGGAGGGGCTCGCACCTCCTAGCCAAAGCTAAGAGG
>JACXUD010000310.1 GCA_014764025.1 Campylobacterota bacterium
TCAATACCTTGAAAAACACAACGTAGCATTCGTGCGTTACGCAGATGATTTTGTGATGCTCTTTAAGAATGAAAACGAAGCCAAAGATCGTCTTGAACGGTTAAAAAAATATCTAATTTCACTCAAACTAAACCTCAAAGAGTCAAAGACCTCAGTCGTGCATATAACTGAGGGCTTTACATTTTTGGGTGTCAACTTTCACGGCCGAAACCGCCATGTGGACAACGAACGCCTTCAAAAAGCGATCTCGAAAATTCACAAATTCTCAAAAGACAAATCGGGCTTTGCCAAGTTCGTAAAAGATATCAACGCCTATCTCTTTGCGCTGAAAAACTACTACCTTAAAATTGTAGAGCGCAACTCCACCCAGCACCTTCTTTTACAAAACGCCCTCATTGAGAGCATCGCCTACAAGATTTCACATGCCAAAGAGTCAAAAAGCGTGACGACCAAAAAAGAGTTCAACATCTTTTTAGACCAGATAAACTTCGACATCTTATTTGATGCCGAGCTTCTTGAAGATAAAAAAGCCCTCTCCATCGCCAAAGGGTACGAGCGCTACCTAGCCAACAAAAGCTACAAAGATTCACATGCCAAAATAGACAAGAAAAAGAACCACTACGCCAAAAAGTTCGCAAACGACTCCACGCTTCACATCAACACCCACGGGCTGATGCTAGGCATTTCCAAAAACAAATTCGTCATTAAAGAGTACGGCAAGGTCAAAAACTCATACCCCTTTGACAAAGTAACCCGCATCATCTTCGAGGGCAAAGGTTTTAGCATCAGCTCCGATGTGCTTAAAAAGTGCGCCGACAACGCTATCACGGTCGATTTCATCGACCAAAACGCTTTTGCTTACGCTTCGCTTATTACCTATAAAGCCGCGACCGCACAAAACGTACACAAGCAAGCCATGGTGCTCGGCACGCAGAAGCAGCTTCTTTTGGCATGTGAATTTATCCGCGGCAAGGCCAAAAATCAGATCAACTACCTCAAATATCTCAACAAATATCACGGGCTTTTAGACAAGCACATAGACTCTATGGAGCTGGGTGCCATCAAAATTAAAACCGTGCAGAGTGTCGCCGAGCTTATGGGCATAGAGGGGAGCATCTCGGCCGCATACTGGGAGGGTATAAAGCTGGTACTTGAAGTACCTTTTGAGCACCGCATAACCCAAGGAGCAAAAGATATCGTAAACAGCTCGCTTAACTACGGCTATGCGATTCTTTACGGCAAAATCCAGCACTCGCTGGTTCATGCGGGGCTGAGCCTGAATATATCGTTTTTACATGCGCTCGATGATAAAAAACCGACCCTCACTTTTGACATGATAGAGGAGTTTCGCACCTTTATCGTTGACCGCACCATCATCAGTATGCTCAACAAAGACGAACCCATAAAGCTGGGCAACGACGGCATGCTCACCAAAGCAAGCCGCCAGCTTATAGCCAAAAACATCAAAGAGAAACTCGGCAGCTACACCATGTGGAAAAA
>JACXUD010000311.1 GCA_014764025.1 Campylobacterota bacterium
CATTCTGAACGCATGTGAAGAATCCAACATGCCGTCATTCCGACTCTCATCCTCGCGTCATTCTGAGTGAAACGAAGAATCTCATCAAATTCACATGCCAAGAGAGTTTAAAACTCCACCTGTGCAGTAATCATATATGAATTCCCATTTTTTGCAGAACCTGCATCTATATCGGTTGTTGTCACATTTGCGACCCATTGTACATTATGGTTTTGCTGCCAAGATGCACCAACAATATACGTTCTTTGATCAGCTGTTGCCGTACCGCTTGGTTGTTCCGGTGTCCATTTGTCATAACGAGCGAACGCGGCGATCTCTTTTTGCTCTCCAAAACGTGCTACAGCATGAGCACTATAGCCGCTGCCGGCATATCTATAGACTTTAGTTGCATCATCTGAATCGTCTTGTGATTTTACATATTGTGCAGATGCTTGAAACTCCGGTGTATTAAATACTGTATGTAAACCACCCCAAATCAAATCATCCGTATTTGGAGTATTGCTATCTGCATGTTTTGTGCTTGCTAAGTTATACTGGCCAAAAAATGAAGCATCCCAATATGTAACGGTTGTATATTTATCTTTTTGTTTTTTACCCGTTCCAAGTATATGAGCAGTTGCTCTCCACTCCAAAGAGTTACCTTTTCCATCCTCTTTATTGTGATAGCCTTCGCCGTTGAACATACCGATTTCACTCGAAAAATATGGTGTAGTAGTCTTAATATCAAAACCTAAATCCGCTGAGTTTGTAAGGTGTGCAGAGTTATCGGCTTCTACAAATACTTTTGAAATATTACGGTAGAACCATGAGTTATGCTCTTCGTAATCAATCCATGGACGGTGAACAATACCCAGTTCTATACCCGTAGTAGGAAGAATTTCGTTAAGGTATAGGTATGCGTATTTTAAAATGACGGCCTGATACTCCTCTTTTTGATCTGAAACAGAATCATCATTTGCCTTTGTTGTAGCATCCATCGTAACACGTAAATAGCTTTTTGGATCATCCATCAAATGTGCTTTTACTTGAAAATAGATACGTCTTAGCTCAAATTTACTCGTATCTTCTACGCCGCTTTCGCGATAGTCGGTATTTGTGTAGCCTAAATATGCAAGAGCATTGAATTTGAGTTTTTCGGCATGTGAATACCATGCAGTCTCTTTAGACTCTAACGCCACTCGCCCCTCGCCTGCCGTCGTGAATACTTGCCCGTTTGCATCCACATAAAATTGCGTAGCACTCGCAGCTACACTTCCCACAGTTGCAGCAATAAGAGCTGATAGAACGATTTTTTTCATAACATAAATTTCCTTCTTTTTTTGTAGATGACATTGTAGAAAAGTTAGATTACAAAATGATTACAAGCAGTTACGTTGTTGTAACCATAGTTGTCATGGCATGTGAATTTGAAATGAATGAGATTCTTCACATTCGTTCAGAATGACGCGAGGGTGAGAGTCGGAAGACGGCATGTTGGATTCTT
>JACXUD010000312.1 GCA_014764025.1 Campylobacterota bacterium
CCCGCAGTACACTACGAACGTAAACAATATCCTCAATTGGATCAACGATAACATCTACCACTACGACAACGCTGTAAAGGTCGATGTACTCAGGGCATTCGAGAGAGTTTCGAAGAGTTTTGAGCAGCAGACATTTATGGAGTCCGCAGAGCTATTCTTTGAACTCTATAACTCAAAATATCAAGATATCGAAGCGCTGAAAGAGAGTGAAAATATGAGCACGGATGATATGCTCAATAGCCTCTATCTCTCTTTGGCGCTCCTCTTTTTCGCTTCGGCACTCCTTTTGCTACTGCGTATTGAAACTTTAGTGAGTAGAACTACGAAAGAGTAAATAATGAAACGAGAGATCCTAGAACGCTATGAACGCAGCAATGATGAATCTATCATAATCAATATCGCTGCCGATAGGATCGAAGACCTCTATAATGATTTCGATAAAAAATCGGATTTTTTAAAAAAAGATCTGAATGAAGAGCTTGTGAACTATATCATCGAGAGTGTCGAAGAGATAGACAAAGAGCGTTTCGTCATCCATTTTAGCCTTGAAGTTGCCGCCGATGAGAGCGATAGAGAGCGAGTGGGGCGAAGTATCAACCGCTTCTTTTTATACTATAAAGAGCTTGAACACAAAAAGATGCAGGAGATGATACGAACATCGATCATCTTGCTACTTATCGGCGTGGTCGTTGCCACCTTCTCCGTTATCATGAATCAAAGCGAAAGCGTACAACAAAGCGTTCTTTTAGGCGTTATAGCCGAAGGGCTTACGATCGCGGCTTGGGTCTCCATCTGGGAGGCTCTTGCTACATTCTTGATAAAGTGGCGACCGATTCGAAAAAAGATAAAACTCTATGAAAAGATTGCAAACGCAAAGCTCTTCTTTACCTGACTAGAGGCTCATGACACAGTTGCGCCCTGCATCTTTAGCGGCATAGAGTGCGATATCAACACGTTTGAGCATATCCTCGATGGTCGAGTCTTGCTTGTAGGCAACGACGCCAAGGCTGATGGTAAGCTGTTTGACGACCAAAAAGTTATGGTGAAAAACGGCGCTTTGAATTCGTCTTGCGATATCCGTCGCCTCGTCTTGAGTCGTTTTCGGAAAGAGGATGATAAACTCCTCGCCGCCTATCCTCGCGAATATGTCACTCTCCCTTAGAAGCGGCTTTATGATCTTTGGAAGCGTCTCAAGGACTATATCGCCAACATCGTGTCCGTAAGTGTCGTTGATATTTTTAAAGTGGTCGAAGTCGAACATACAGAGTGAAAAGGTGGAGTTGTATCTCTGCGCTCTGAAGATCTCGTTTTTAAGTGCATCGTGAAAGTAGTATCGGTTGTATATTTTGGTAAGCGAGTCGGTAATGGCGATCTCTTTCATGTTTTTATAGGCCTCTTCAAGCTCAACCGTACGTGATTTAACCTGATTTTCAAGGGATTCGTTGAGTTTGAGGAGTTCAAAGGTCTTTGCGTTGAGGGC
>JACXUD010000313.1 GCA_014764025.1 Campylobacterota bacterium
GTCAAAAAGTGCTTTGCCGACTCTCAAAACATTGCATGTGTCATCATTGAACCGATCGCCGGTAATATGGGGCTTGTCCCTGCAACGAAAGAGTTCTTGCACGAACTTCGCGCACTTTGCGATGCAAACGGCACACTACTCATCTTCGATGAAGTCATGAGCGGTTTTAGAGCGTCACTCTACGGTGCAGAGTCTATTACGGGTGTGAAACCCGATATCGTGACGCTGGGCAAGGTCATCGGCGGCGGTATGCCGGTGGGTGCATTCGGCGGACGCCGCGAGATTATGGCGAAACTCTCTCCTGAGGGGCCTGTGTATCAAGCTGGAACACTCAGCGGAAATCCGGTAGCTATGGCGGCAGGGTATGCCGCACTCTCAAAACTCAAACAAAATCCAAGAGTCATCGATGTCCTTGAGGCACGCGGCAGACGCTTGGTAGAGGGAATGGCCGCAGCCGGTGCAAAATACGGTGTAAAGGTTCAAACGGATGTACGCGGCAGTATGTTCGGATTCTTCTTTAACGAAAATCCTGTTATGAACTTTGCCGATGCCGCAAGAACAGATGCGGCGCTCTTTGCAAAGTTTCACTCTAAAATGCTAGAAGAGGGATTCTATTTCGCCTGTTCGCTCTATGAGACGGGATTCATATCGACGGCTACGACCGATCAGATGATCGAGGATGCTATTGCGGCATGTGAAAAGGTATTTAAAGAGATCACCAATGGCTAATCAAGAGGAGAAACCAAAATTTAAACCGATTATAGAGGCGGCAGATCATCTATCGCTTGGTGTTTCGATGGTCGTAGCCATTTTGATGGGGATCGGTATCGGTATCCTACTCAAAAAGGTGACCGATGTGACGTGGACGCTTTGGATCGGCGTCTTTATCGGGATAGCGGCAGCGATCTTGAATGTCTATAAGGTTTATGTCCAGCAGCAAAAAGAGTATAACGATCTTGCCAATGAGCCGCGTTATAAGATCAAACGCGAACTTCAAGACGAAGATGAGGATGAGCTTGACTCTAAGAACTATTAGGAATGCTCTTCTTTTAGAGGGGGTTATCCTCTTCTCGTGGCTCTACTCTTTTGAACTCTTTATCAACCTTCAGCTAGCCGTACTCAGCAGTTTTTTTATCATCATAGGCTCTATGTATGCATACAAACGCAATATAGATTCAAAAGTCGCTTCTGAGGAGTATGTCGAAGATCGTGACGGATTGGATACGATTGACGATCCTCATGGGCTCTATGAGGATCAACTAAATGAAGAGGTAATCGATTACACGACTCAAGAGATTAAAACGATCATCCAAGAGGAGAAGAGAAAGATCAAAACCATTAGCCTAAGCAGTGCTAAAAATGCAGGCAGCAGCTTTTCGCTCTTTCGTCTTATCCCTTATGCTTTTTTGGTTCTCTCGTTCATCGCATTGCAAAATAACAAGCTGCTGGTGATCGGTTATTTTCTGCCATCCCTTTTA
>JACXUD010000314.1 GCA_014764025.1 Campylobacterota bacterium
AATAAAGCTTTCTTTTGTTATAAATCCTCCAAATTAATTCGTCAAAAATAAGGTTTATGAATATGGCTTTGATAATTACTGAAGAGTGTATAGCGTGTGATGCATGTCGCGAAGAGTGTCCTACAGACGCGATCGAAGAGGGAGATCCCATATATTTCATTGACCCAGATCGATGTACGGAGTGTGTAGGAGTGTATGATGAACCGGCTTGTATCTCAGTCTGCCCGGTCGATTGTATCATCCCGGATAAAGACAACGTAGAAACAATAGCAGAGCTACAGTTCAAGTACCAGTCACTCTTAGACGAAGAGTAAAATTTGGCCAAAAGAACAGCCGTCATAGATATAGGTTCTAACTCGGTTAGGATGATTATCTATGAAAAAAGCAGCCGTTTTGCCTTTCATATCCTTCATGAAGCAAAAAGTAAAGTACGTATTTCGGAAAATGCCTATAAAAACAGCGGCAACCTTCAAATAGCTCCCATGCAGCGCACCTTTGACGCGCTCAAAGATTTCATATCAATAACCGCCTCTTTCAAAGTCAACAAGATACTCTGTGTAGCTACCTCTGCACTACGAGACGCCCCCAATAAACATGAGTTCACCAATCGTGTCCGCAAAGAACTCGGTCTTCATATCAAAGTCATCAATGGAGAAAAAGAGGCCTATCTAGGAGCCATAGCCTGTGCCAATCTACTTCCTCCGTATCAAGATGCAATTACTATCGACATCGGAGGAGGTTCGACGGAGTTTGCGCTTATCAATGGGAAAAACGTCTCACACACCATCTCTTTAGACCTTGGTACGGTACGCCTTAAAGAGCTCTTTTTAGATAAAGAGCAACTCTCCGAAGCGGTAGCCTATATAGACGAAGAGCTCAAAAAACTCGACGGTCTAAGCGCATCGAATCTTATCGGTATCGGTGGAACTTTTCGTGCCATATCGACGGCGATTATGGAGTATAAATGCTACCCTCTTGAGAGACTCCACGGTTTTGAGTGCGAACACAAAGAGTTTACCAAATTCATTGGAGATGTTTTAAGTGCAAATGAAGCTAAACTTAAAAAACTAGGAATAAAAAGCGATCGCTACGACGTCATCAAACCGGGTGCACTTATTTTAGATAGAGTCATCAAAAAACTAGCTCTTACCAAGATGATTACGAGCGGTGTCGGAGTCCGCGAAGGGGCTTATCTATCTGATCTTCTGCGCAACTCTAGAGATCGATTCCCGGAGAACTACAACGTATCTGTTCGCTACCTTTTAGACACCCACATCAAAGATGCCAACTTTTCAAATAATCTCAACAAAATCGTCAAAGAGATATTTGATCTCACGCATGAGTATCTTAAGATCGATCCGAAATATAAACTAGAGCTTCGCGTGGCCGCAAAACTCTACCCTATAGGCAGTGCAATCCACTTCTTCTCTAAAAATAGACACAGCTACTATATGATACAGAGTGCATTGGAGTA
>JACXUD010000075.1 GCA_014764025.1 Campylobacterota bacterium
TACGCCATCGAGGCAAAGCCCCTGACAACTGTTTGTTTATCCTCTCGCCGTTACTTCTAAGAGGTGGTAGCCGAATTGAGTCTTGATAGGCCCGTAAAGCACGCCCACATCGCCGTTGAATACGGCGTCGTTAAACTCTTTTACCATCTGTCCCGGTCTAAAAGTCCCAAGATCGCCGCCGTTTCTGCCCGATGGACACTGTGAATAGGTCTGTGCTACGGTTGCGAACGATGCCCCGTTCTCGATCTCTTTTTTGAGGACGTTGCACTCATCCTCGCTATGAACTAAAATATGTCTTGCACTTGCCCATGACATGATAAATCCTTTAAATTTTTTCTTTATTTTACTCTATCTAAACTTGGAGCTACTTTTTATTGGTCGGATCAAGGTCATGTACGACGCTGTCAAGCACTCCAAAGAGCTTCTCACTCTCTTTTTCCATCAGCGTGAAGTTCTCTATGATCTCTTTTTCAAACCTTGGGTCCATCGCCTCGCCGCGTTTTGCATACTCTATATTCTGAAGCGCAAAGTGGTGCACTCTCTCATGCGGCGCATCGATCTCTTTGTAGTGCGGTGCGTTGCCAAAACGCTCTTTGCCCTCGTTTAGATACCACTTGCCAAGGCGGCACGATCTATGGTCTGCAAACTGAGCATCTCGCTTAGATGAGAGGATCGTCGAGTAGACATTTGACTTAAAGAGGATATGATCGATCTTGACAAGCACCATAAAGAGCGAATCCCGAATATAACGGGCGTACTCTGCCGAGCTTTTAGCATTGGTCTGGAATCCCTCAAGAGCGCGTGCAAAATTATCTATGGTCTGCGTTGCCGTATTGGCCACTTCGGACATATACTCCGAGTTGTCTTGGATCGCGCTTGTCTCTTGCTGGAGCTGAGCGATGGTGATGGATATCTCTTGCGTCGCCTTTTGCGTCCGCTCGGCAAGCTTGCGCACCTCGTCGGCCACCACGGCAAAACCGCGTCCGTGTTCACCCGCGCGCGCCGCTTCGATAGCCGCATTAAGAGCTAAGAGGTTCGTCTGTTCGGCGATATCTTTGATAAGATCGGCTATCACCGATACCTGGCTGGACTGCTCTGAAAGCTGATGGATATTATGGTTGGTATCGCCTATCTTCTCAAGAAGCTGATGAAAGAGCTGGGTGATGTTCGTCATGGCACTCATGCTCTTTGTCGCCTCTTGCGAAGTGTTTTGCGACATCTCCGATATCTTATTGACCTCACCGGAGTTTTGCAGAAGATTGTTTTGGATCACCCCAAGCCCTGCCGCCACGCCTCCGCCGAGATCATGCAGCTTCTGCGTAAAGGAACCGCGAATTTGAAGCGTATATCCAAGCTCTATCGCCTTGATGGAGCGGTTGATATCCTCTACGCTCTTAGCGAATGTCGGGTTCAAGCCTTCGCTTTTTGCATAGTAGGAACGGGTGTTATCCTCTGCGATGACGATCGCTTTGGATGTTTCGCTCATGTAGTATTGCAGCTGTGAGAGGAGTTTATTGAACTCATCGGCTAGATAGTGAATCTCGCCCTCGCCCATGACCGGTGAACGCACGTCAAACTTTCCGCCACTCACTGCTTGAACGCTTCGAGTCATCGCCTCGACCGAATCCTTGACAAGGATGATCTGCGATCTGAGGTAGAGTGCTAAAGCGATATGAATAATCGTCACCAGCAGCAGCGTTATCGAAAAGCCTAAAAAGTAGAGTTCGGCTATAAATGTGACCACAAAGATGATGATCTGCCAAAAGTTCGAGAGTGCGACATTATTCAGTGTCGATCTTTGCATATTTTTCCTTCTAAAGAGAGATGAAAACGGTAAGCGTGATTGTATCCTATTGCACGCCGCAATAGAGGCTAAAACCCTGATAAAAGAGTATCACCTCAGCCTTTATGCGCTATTTCAAGCAGAACCGTTTCGCGTTTTGTCGTGTCGAATTTTCTGCAGCAGCTCTCAAAAGCACTTGATTCGCCGATGATAACACACTTGTGTTTCGCCCGTGTTACGGCCGTGTAGAGCAGCTTCGTGTTGTGCATGATGAAGTGCGAAAAGCTCATCGGCAGCACCACGATGTCGTACTCCATCCCTTGGACTTTGTGAACGGTGAGGGCGTATGAGAGCATCAGGTAGTTCTTGACCTCTTCGAACTCATACATCACCACCACATCCTCACTGGGGTAGAAGACGTAGAGCTGCTCCTCCTCTTCGTCTATACGAAAGAGCAGGCCGCTCATGCCGTTGAAGATGCGCCGTTTTTCGCTCTCTTCGCCCATCTTAAACCCCTCGCCGCTCCAGCTCGTCATGTTCTCGTTCTTGGTGTGTACCACCTTGTCCATCAGCCTAAACTCGCTCTCGCCGCGTTTGAAGGCTTTTTTGGGGTTTGGGTTGAAGTACTCCTGCATCACGATGTTGAGGTTATTTGCACCAAGCGTTCCGCCCTTCATGGGGGTGATGATCTGAAAGTAGTTGAGATACTCTTTTATCTGCTTGTTGTTCAGGCGATAGCGCGCCTTTGTGAGGTGCTCGAGTGCTAGATGCGCGATCGTGGCGATGATGGAGTGCGAGTTGTTCTCACGCAGGGCCTTAAGCTCGGTGGCTCCAAGCGAGCTCTTTTGGGCGTAGTAGTTTTGGATGCTGATGTCTATAAAGCGAAAATCCTCATACTCCTCTTTGTAGTGCGGCACGACCCCTTGACGGATATCGTTTGCGATGAGCGTGATCGCCTGTTCAGGGCGCTGGCGGAATATCTCGGTGAGCTTCACGATAGGCGCTATTTGCAGTGTAAGCATATCGCTGAGCACATTGCCCGCACCGATTGGCGGCAGCTGCGCGTCATCGCCCACGATAATGACGGTCGCTTGCGAGTCGATGCGGGACATCAGCCGCGCAAAGAGGCTGGAGTTTATCATGCTCGCCTCGTCGATAAGCACTACGCCATAAGGAAAAGAGTCGCGATCTTCATGCTTTGTAAGCAGGCTTTGGATCGTCGCCGACTCAAACCCCGTGGTATCGGCAATGCGCTGGGATGCGATGCCGCTGAGCGCACAGGTCATGATCTGCTCATATTTGTAGCGCGTCTGTAAAAGCTTTAAGATAGTGCGCGAGGTCGTACTCTTCCCCGTTCCGGCATACCCCACCAAAAAGAGGAGTCTTGCGCCGTCGTTTATGGTGCGCACCGCCTCTTTTTGCCCCTCGCCGAGCTTGAGATCGGTCTGTGCCAAAAAGGCATCCAGATCTTTGACGTAGCGATCGTTCTTGCTCTTGGTGCGCTTCGTGAAGTCATCCAGCAAGAACTTCTCTGCGTCATACAATCTTGCAGGCGAGACCCGCTCACCCCCAAGCATTACGATGCTCCCCTCACCCACACGTTCAACCAGTGCCGCTTCAAAGTGGTTGTGAAGCGTCGAGAGCTCCAAAAGCGCGTCTAGCTCGCTAAAGAGGCGCTCTTTGCTCACACAGCTGTTGCCCTCGTTCTCGCAGTCGTTTAAGAGCACATAGTCCATCGCGGCGCTGATGCGGCGCTCGTCTTCAAGCGCGATGCCCATTTTCAGTGCCAGCTCGTCGGCACGTTTGAAGCCTATACCGTTGATGGAGGTCAGGCGGTATGGGTTTGCTTTGATCTTTTCACATGCCCCTTCTACGTCTTTCATAGCGCTTGCAATGGTGTTTAAGAGTACGGGCGAGACGCCAAACGGGGTCAAGAACTCCCCAAGTTCGCGCATTGAGCGAAACTTTCTCCACGACTCTTGAATCTTTTTAAGGCGCTTTGCTTTGATGCCCTTAAACTCCAAAAGGCGCTCGATATTGTTATCTAAAATCTCAATAAGCTCATCGGCGCCGAAGTGCTCTATCAGCTCTGCCGAGAGCTTTTTGGTAAAGCCTTTGACGACACGGTTCAAGAAGAAAAAGAGCGGGTTTTGATTGACTTTTATCGTCTCGAACTTAAAGGTCTTGCCGTATGTCTTGTGAGTCTCGAACTCTCCTGTAAGCGTGATGGCAGAGCCTATGATGTGGCTCACTTCGCTCTCGAGATAGTTGCCGCTTATCTTCTCGCCGCTTGCAAGTACGGCGATAAAAAATCCCTCTTGCTCATAGATGATGCGCTCTATCTGACCTATTAGCGTCATAGATCACACCCCTCTAGTGCGCTTATCGCCTTTTTTGTGAGGCTTGAGACATGGGCGTTTTTCACCTCGTCAAACTCCAGCCACACCTTTTCACATGCCAACTCTTCAACCTTGTAGAGCTTTACGGTAAGACGGTATTTGGTGTAGGAGTGTTTGAAACTTGTGATGTAGTGCTCCTCTAAAGGCTCGATATTTGGCAAGGTCAGCATATTTTTGTACATCCTCCCCTCGCTTTTTGTGAGCGCTATTCTACCCTGCTTTATGCAGATTCCCAAAAAGAGCTCCAAGCTCTCGTACTCTGTTTTTTTGGTGTGGGTGAAGAGTTCGGGGCTCTCTTTGGCGCGGCATGTGAAGTTCAGCGGACACTCGTCGCATTTTGGGTTTGTGGGCGTGCAGATAAGCGAGCCTAGATCCATGAGTGCTAGGTTATGTTCTCGCGGCATGTGAATATTGACAAACGACTCGGCATCCTTTAAAACCGCCTTTTCGTCGTTTTTGGCATGTGAAAAGAGTCGTTTTATGACGCGCGCTATGTTGGTATCCACCACCGCCACGGCTTGATTCAGCCCAAAAGCGCACACGGCACTTGCGGTGTAGCGCCCTATTCCGGGGAGTTTTTGCAGCTCCTCCATCGTGTGCGGCAGTTCGCCCGTAGTGCAGAGCTTTGCCGTAGCGTGGATGTTTCGCGCGCGTGAATAGTACCCCAAACCGCTCCACGCCGAAAGCACATCTTCTTCTTGTGTCTGTGAAAGTGAAGCAAGTGTCGGGAATTTTGCCAAGAAGTTTGGATAGAAGTGCTCCATCACGCGGTTTACTTGAGTTTGTTGGAGCATGATTTCGCTGATGTAGATGTGATAGAGATCATTCGTATTTCGCCACGCTAGATCGTGACGGCCGTTTGTTTCATACCATCGTAAAAGGGCGTCTTGAGACTCTTGGAGCATTTTTTTGTTCATACGAAACTTGCTACTCTAAAAGCCCAAAGAGCCAAAGTGGAATCTTGTTTGGGTGAGTCGTAAAATCGGTATCAACAGCCAAATAGCTCTTCTCGACTCCTTTTATTTGCGTAAATTCTTTGTTTTTCCCGCCGACTTCAAAAATATTCTCTCCTACCCTAAAATCCCCTATATCACTATAAAATATCTCATCAAAACAGTTGACAAAAAAGGTTTCCCGTACGGTACCGATATCTGGCTCAAGCCCAAACTTATGTGTGTAGGCGTAGAGTATCGAGCTATTGGCAAAAAGCAGTTTTTGCGGTTTTTTAGAGAGGTTTGCAGAGTATTTTTTCATAGATTTAAAGATACCCGTTCTATCCAAGATCTCCATATATATATAGAGTGTCGGCTCGCTGATGCCAAATTCTCTTGATAAAGCTGCCATGCTCACACTAAATGGCTTTTTGGAAGAGGCAACCATAAAAAGTAGCTTTTGAAAGATTGAAACATGCGTATAATCTATTTTATTAAGCGATGGGATATCCTCATGGATAATTTTATCTATAGCGTTAAAGAGTTTGCCTTCAAAATGTGTAAGCCCTTCCAAATAAAACGGATAGGTTCCATATTCTAAAAAGTTGCGAAATTTTGCATAGAGATCTTCGTACTTAAACATCAACTCTTTAGATATTGTGGGAGCATTATGCAATATTCGCTCTAGCGGCAATACTTCGAGCTCAATACCTTTTTCCATCTCAAAATACTCTCGAAACGACAACCCTTTCATGTGAATCAACACCAAACGACGGCTCAGATCATACTTCTCATACAGAATATTGACCATCGAAGAGCCGCTAATACGCAAGGTCAAATCGGGAAAAGCATCATAAAGATTTTTCACCTCCATCGCCCAGTTTTTATATTGATGCACCTCATCAACAACCACGACACGCCCGCCGAGTGCATAAAACTCATCTATCAAATCATAAAGACGCGTATTTGTAAACTCGATATCGTCACCCGAAACATAAAGCGCTTTTTGAGAAAGCTTTTTGATATACTGTAAAAGAAGAGTCGTCTTGCCCACACCACGTGCACCAATGATGCCAAGCAGCCTCTCATTTGAACTAAGCATCTGATAATATTTGATACGGATATATTTCATATCGATTTTAGAGAGTAATATTGCTTGTTTTCGCTCGAAATAGTCTAATTTCATTTAAAATCCTAAAATGCTTTTTTGTATTTTACTCTAAAAAAATAAAATATAATTAGTATTTACAAAAAAGCTTTTTGATCTTTTTTCATAAGAGCGGCGAATACTAACGAATAGGAGTGATCTATAAGCTCTTTGACAAGGGTATCATCCGCATCACCGCCGATTGTCACGGTATTACAATGTTTTTTTTGTTCATGTGATACCCCGCCTCGATCGAAGCGTAGATAGAGCGAAGCTCAAGCGCGTAGATAGGGTCGCACTTGAGGTTCACGCACAGAGGCGTCTCATCTGTGCAACACACTACGGCAGTTGCGATGAGAGCCTAAGCAGCCGGCTTGGGCTTTATAGCTGGTGCGAACAAAACGGCCACAAGTTCCGAGATATTCCGCCTTTTGAAAAGTATGTCAATATGATCGAAGAGATGGATAATCCAAAAGCCCAAATCACGGAGATCTACATACCCATAGAGTAGATGCAACTCCATTTCGGCATGTGAATTCACATGCCGAAATATCTCAGATCGTTTCGCTCCAGCACGATTGAAGCTCTTGTAAGAACTGCTTCGTCTGTGCATCACCCTCAAAGCGTGCCATCTCCTCTTTTGTTTTTATGACGGCATCTTTACACTCTGCAAGGATTGTCTGATACTCTTTGTGTGTGAGTTGGCAGCTTTGCTTGGCAAACGTTGCATAGCTCTTCTCTTTCCACCACAATTTGCCGTCACTCATCTTAAGCGCGGGAATGTCGTTTTTGATGTAAAGTGTTGTGGTGATGACGTCATAAATAGGTGCAAGACTACTATCTACGAAATCATTTTTATATAAAATCCCGTAGTTTTTCAGATGTGCATCTCCGTTTTTCAATAGATGGTTCATCACTAGCGCTTTAAAAAAAACCTTGAGTGCTTCGCGTCTTTGTGCCACGCTTACAAACTCTTTGATGATTCTCGCGCACTCTTCGTAGCTGCCATCATATTTTTGCTCGCTCCCTCTTGCGCTTAAAACGCACATATCCTCAAATCCAAGATACTCCCCGGACTCATCGACGTCAAAACGCTTCATAATAAACATGCTTCGATCTTCACTCATATAAAACTCGGGGGTTGGAAGGTTGGCGTGTCGGCACGCACGCATACAAAAATACTCATTAAGTGCTAGATTCGGATAATTGCTCTCCCACGATTTGACGATAAAATGCTCAAAACGCATCGTTGTTTTATTGTGGGCACTCAAAAGCAGTTTAGGCTGTACGCCCGAAACACCCGAACGAATCGCAAAACGCTCCATCAGTTCATCAAAAAGGTTCTGTTTTCGCGAATGCAAAATATCCTCTAACGCCATCGTCTGACTCTCTTGCACGATCTTTTCAAACTTGACACGCCCCAGCATATAGGGGCCTATAAGCTTGAGCATCCCCAAATCGTCCATGCGCTCTATCTTTGCAAAATGCTCTTTGATTGCATCTTTAAGTGCACCTTCGGGCATATTCATCTGAAAAATAGGATGCAGTGTTTTGCTGTTCCAGCTTGCACTGCGAACGGGCATCGTTACGCTTACCACATCCGTAGCGTCACTCGTATAGTTAAATACGAACTGATCCTCTTCAAACCCAAGCTTGCCGCTTAAGCTCTTATGGATAAAAACAGAGGTTTCACCTTGCATCACGCAGCTCCTCCAGCGTTTTTGGTCGCCCTTTTGGCCGAATGCTTAGCTCGTACCCGAGTAGATCCAAAATTATTGCCACCTTTTTGATCCCTATTTCGTCGATAAAACCGTTTTCGATTTTAGAGAGAGTGCGTTTGGTAATGCCGCTAAAACGTTCCATATCCGCTTGCGAATATTTCTGCTCTTTACGCAGTTTTTGTATCTCACGCCCTAGTTCGTCAAGTTGCATAGTTTTTCCAAATAAGAAATTTACTTCTGATTATATGGTTTTATTTATTAAATAAGAATTATACTTCCTGTATTAAGCCAAGAAGCTGCAGACTCGCTTTGGTCAGCCCCATATCTTCTTCCCACTCAGGAATATATGGCTTAGCGGGGCCTTTGTAGGGCAGGATTTCATCAACACTTTTGACCGCACCTGACGAGAGGCCGATAAGCGAGTTGGCAATTTTAAAAGT
This sequence comes from Campylobacterota bacterium, assembly GCA_014764025.1. Classification (GTDB taxonomy): domain Bacteria; phylum Campylobacterota; class Campylobacteria; order Campylobacterales; family Sulfurimonadaceae; genus JACXUD01. The sequence continues at coordinate 8,423 of JACXUD010000075.1, forward strand.
CGATGCAGGGAAGTATCTTTTTT
>JACXUD010000076.1 GCA_014764025.1 Campylobacterota bacterium
CAGAGTTCGAATCTCTGAGGGTCCACCATTTAACTTTCCCTTAATAAAACCAATTCCAAACTGCCGCTTACATAATTCGCAAAGAATGCCAATATATCTAAATCACTCTTATCAAATTCACCTCGTGTCTTATTCAGCAGTTGAATTACACCGATTACCTCTCTTTTGGAATCAAAAATAGGTACCGTTACCATATTTTTCGTCACATAGCCGCTCTTTTTGTCAATTACCGGCAGAAATCTGGGATCTTCATAAGGGGCGTTGACTATCTGCGGCTTTTGACTTTTATAGGTGTCTCCCACGATGCCGGAGTCGATTGAGACCACGATTCGTCCAATTCCGTCACTCACTTTCGTCCAAAGAATCCCATCCTCTTTGTCGGCAATAAATATAGAACATCGTTCAGCCCCTACGAGCTTGCGTGCCTGAGCCGCGATCAACTCAACCGAGTCGTCTATATTCTCTAAAACCATCAATTTTTTGCCGAACTCCGCAATGAATGCATATCTATCCATAAAATTCCCCTAGCCCTTATATATATTGGTCAATTCGATGAATCCGCTTATGTAGTGAGCAAAGAAGATCATAAACTTCACATCCTCATTATCAAAACCATCTTTTTTATTGAGCAGCTCCAAAACACCCACTATCTGTCTATTCGAATCAAAGATCGGGGCCGTTACAAGGTTTTCAGTCTTGTAGCCTGTTTTAAGATCGACATCCGAAAGGAAATTTGGATCCGCATAGGCATCATTGACTATCAACGGTTTTTTAACCTTAAGCGTATAGCCCACGATCCCTTTGTTAGAAGGCACTATGATCTTCTCTACTCCGTCTGCAATCGTTGTCCATAGCTCTGAGCGTTGATTATCATAGATGAAAATAGAGCACCTCTGTGCACCTATGATCTCACGTGCATAAGACGCGATATGAGGCAACCCGTCCACTAAAGATTTTTTATTTAAAAGCTCTCGCCCGAAATCGGCAAGCTTTGCATATGTCTCTTCGTTTTTCATACCCAAACCCCTTTTAAGATGGCTAAATTATAGTGTAAAATGGCATCAAAAAAGGTCTAAAGATGGAAAAAATTCAAATTTGGCATAACAATAAGTGTTCAAAATCGCGAGAGGCGGTAGGAGTTCTTGAAGATTTGGCATGTGAATACGAGACGATAAAATATCTTGAAAGCGCACCGAGCAAAGATGAGATCAAAAAGATCATAAAGATGCTCGGCCTTCAAAGTGCACGGGAGATGATGCGCACCAAAGAGGATATCTACAAAGAGCTTGAACTTAAAAACGAAAATAATGAAGAGAGACTTATCGACGCCATGGTCGCACATCCAAAACTTATCGAACGACCCATCGTGATCAAAGGCGATAAAGCGATCATCGCAAGACCGCCTTCGCTTTTAGAGGGGTTTTTAGCCTAATTTTTCGATAATGACGCCGTTGTCGTGGATGAATTTTGAAATCACGTCAGAGTGTGTGTGCTCGTAAGGCTTTGCATAGACGATACGTTTGATGCCGCTAGCTATAAGATTTTTGCTACACTCGCTGCACGGCTCAAGGGTCACGTATATCGTGGCTCCCTCTATGGATATCCCTTTTCGTGCCGCCCAGATAATAGCGTTCATCTCGGCATGGATCTCATAGGTTTTCGACCACTCGTGATGATCTTTTGTATATTCACCATTCCAATGCTCACAGCAGTTTATATAGCCAGCAGGCGTACCGTTATAGCCTGTACTTAAAATTCGCCCCTCTCGAACGATCACCGCTCCGACTTGTTTTGAGACGCACTTTGAGGCACTTGCTATCTCAAATGCTATATTAATGAAATTCTGATCGCTTAACATTCTTCTCTTTTTTGGGATTCGTTAGAAACTGAAATTTTATTTTTAATATGGTATTATATCGGAATTTTATACACTTTGGAGTCTTGTAATATGGATACAAAACAGATTAAATCATTAATGAAAGAGTTCGATGAGAGCGGTCTTGCGAAGCTTAAGATCACAAAAGAGGGATTCTCGATCGAGCTTGAAAAAGCTGTTGGCGCTACTATGGCTGCACCTGTAGCTTACAGTGCACCGGCACCTGTTGCTGCAGTAGCTGCACCTGTAGCGGCGGCACCGGCTGCCGTTGCTGCACCGGCAGAGATCAGCGGTGATGTAATCTTATCTCCTATGGTGGGTACATTCTACGCATCTCCGTCTCCGGACTCTCCGGCTTTTGTCAAAGTAGGTGACGTGGTTCGCAAAGGGCAAGTGCTTGCTATCCTAGAAGCCATGAAGATCATGAATGAGCTTGAGGCCGATTTTGATTGTAAAATCCTGAGCGTCTTAGCTACAAACGGTCAACCGGTCGAATACGACATGCCACTCTTTGCAGTAGAGAAGATATAAGCATGGCAGAAATCAAACGCATATTGGTAGCTAATCGCGGCGAGATAGCTCTTCGTGCGATCAGAACCATAAAAGAGATGGGCAAAGAGGCGGTAGCGGTCTATTCGACTGCCGATAAAGGAAGCGAATACCTAAAACTTGCCGATGCTGCAATTTGTATCGGTAAAGCACCGAGCAAAGAGAGCTACCTCAACATCCCTGCAATCATATCGGCTGCCGAAATCAGCGGATGTGATGCGGTCTTCCCCGGCTACGGTTTTTTAAGCGAAAATCAACACTTCGTTGAGATCTGTACGCACCACAACATCAAGTTCATCGGGCCGACTCCTGAAGTTATGGTACTGATGAGTGATAAATCAAAAGCCAAAGAGGTCATGGTAGCCGCAGGCGTTCCCGTAGTTCCGGGAAGCGACGGTGCGATCCACAATATCGCCGATGCGAAGAAACGTGCAAAAGAGGTCGGATATCCGATCATCTTAAAGGCCGCTGCAGGCGGCGGCGGACGCGGTATGCGTGTCGTTGAAGATGAGAGCTATATAGAAAACGCATTTTTAGCGGCCGAGAGCGAAGCACTCAGTGCTTTTGGCGATGGTACAATTTATATGGAGAAGTTCATTAAAAATCCTCGTCACATCGAAGTGCAGGTTATTGCCGACAGCCACGGGAACGTACTGCACATCGGAGAGCGTGACTGTTCTATGCAAAGACGCCACCAAAAGCTCATAGAAGAGACACCGGCGGTCGTATTAACGCCCGAAGTTCGTGAGCGTCTTCACGAATCGGCAGTTCGCGCTACGAAGTACATCAAATATGAGGGTGCAGGAACGTTTGAATACCTTTTGGATGCCGATCTGAACTTTTATTTCATGGAGATGAACACTCGTCTTCAAGTCGAGCACTGTGTCTCAGAGATGGTAAGTGATCTCGACTTGGTTAAGATGATGATCGAAGTAGCCGAGGGTAAAACTCTTCCTCCACAAGAGAGTATCATACTTGCCGGACACTCTATCGAGTGCCGTATCACGGCGGAAGATCCTGTTCGGTTCTTGCCTTGTCCGGGAAAAATCAATACTTGGATCGCTCCGGGCGGTAAAGACGTGCGTATAGATTCACATGCCCATGCGGGATATATCGTTCCACCGACGTACGACTCTATGATCGGAAAATTGATTGTTCGCGGGAAAGATAGAGCCGATGCAATCGCTAGAATGCACAGAGCACTCAGCGAGTTTCACATCTCAGGAATCAAAACGACTATTCCTTTCCACCTTAAAATGATGGAAAACCCTGATTTCATCAACAACAATTTCGACACCAAATATCTTGAGCGCTACAACGGCTAAAAAGCCGTTGCAAGCACTCTCTTTCAAATTTTAAAAAATCTGTTACTTTTTTCGACCCTTCTCTCTCTAAGAGGAGTATTTATCTTATTTCGATAAAATCACTCCGTTTAATGTGAATGCACATTGCACACAAACGAAGATTGACATCTCTCTAAAAGGGCTACTAGATTATGGAAAACAGATTTGAAGAGCTAGATCGTTTACTTGCCCTTGTCAACTCCGAAATAGAGGAGTTTGAACTAGAACACAAGACCGTTCACCCTTACGATATTGCAGAGCAGCTTCTTGAGATTCGTGAGATAGATGAAGAGGCCTACCTTGTAGCTCTTAAGAAGATCCCCCATGAGCTCTTTGCCGAGGTTCTCTCGGAGTTCCCTCCGCATATCCATGAAGAGTTGGTCGAACAGCTAAGCAGCTATAAAATCGCGGATATCACTTCAAAGATGGATACCGATGATGCCGCCACCTTTATCCAAAACATCAGCGAAGAGAACGAAGAGGTTGTCCAGACTATTCTTGACAATCTAGATAATGAAGATAAAATCCTCATCGAGCAGCTTATAGCTTACTCTGACGATGAAGCCGGTGCCTATATGCAGACCGAGCTCTTTAGCGCCAATATCAATGATAACATCGGTGAAGCGATCAAGCGATTGAAACATCTTAAAGAGAATAATGAGGTTGACAACATCTGGCACGCTCATCTTGTAGATGCTCACAACAGCTACATCGGTTCCGTCGGTCTTGAAGAGCTCATCATCTTTGAACACAACCTCAGCTTCAAAGATATCCCTGCAGAAAAGCTCAAACACTACTATATCAACCATAAAAGCGATATCAAAGACGCCGTCGATATGGTTACGAACTACAACCTAAGCTCTATTCCGGTCGTTGACGACAAGAATAAACTTGTAGGGCGTATTACGTCGGACGATATTTACGATATTATCCAAGAGAGTGCGACCGAGCAGATCTATAACCTCGCAGGGGTCGATGACGAGGCGGAGCAAGAGGAGGATCTCTATGAGATCGGCAAAAGCCGCGCGATCTGGCTTGGCCTCAACCTCATTACGGCCATTGCCGCTTCGTTGGTGATCGGAATATTCGACTCTACTATCCAGTCACTCGTAGCACTTGCAATATTGATGCCTATCGTTGCCTCTATGGGAGGCAATGCAGGTACGCAGACGCTTACCGTTACGGTACGTCAAATGGCACTAGGAGAGATCGAAGGCGAAGATGCCAAAGACACTATCTTTAAAGAGGTGATCCTATCTTTGGCAAATGGCCTGATCTTTGCTATAGTTATAGGGATTATCGCCTATTTTTGGTTTGGGTTGCCGCTCTTGGGGGTTGTTATTGCTATCTCAATGATAATCAATCTTTTAAGTGCCGGTTTTTTTGGAAGTTTAATCCCGCTGGGATTGCAAAAAGCGGGTATAGACCCTGCTATCGGTAGTACGGTGCTCCTTACTACCGTAACGGATGTTGTCGGCTTCTTCAGCTTTTTAGGGCTGGCAAGACTTATTTTACTTTAATTCGGGAGAAGATATGCAAGACGATTCGGGTGATCAGAATAGCAACAACAATTTAAAGGACTTTATACAAGACTACTGGGATATTTTTGTAGGTATCTCTGCTGTTTTGCTGGCACTATTTCTACACAAAAGCGGCTTCGGCCTTAGCGCAACGATCTTTGCCGCTATCGGAATCGGAGCTCTCTCCATTACGGTTTCCGAGATTGCAGAGATTCTCTCTGAGCGATGGCAAGAGCCGTACGGCAGTTTTGTGCTTACATTCAGTGCCGTTATAGTCGAGATTGTTCTTCTCTACATCATTCTTCTTCAAGCCTTTACAAATCCGGATGTCGTCAATACCGTCAAAGGGGGTATCATCTCTGCGGTTATCGTCGATATGAATGTCCTCTTAGGTTTGGCAGTTTTCCTAGGTGGTCTGAAGTTTATCGAGCAAGAGCACAATAAAGAGACCTCAAGCGCCTATACAACGATACTCTTTGTTACGGGCATCGCCCTTTTGGTACCGAGTCTATTAAGCCAATCGAACCACTCAAAAGAGGTTATCGAAGAGGCTTCGATCGTCATAGCCGCACTTCTGATGCTCTTTTACGTTATTATCGTCGTCTTTCAAACGAAGACACATACCCACTTCTTCAAGCAGACGGCAAGAAGCAGAATATTCAGGCTTAAACGTAAACTCAAACGAACCTCTGCAGACAGCGTAGAGCAAAGCAATACCGAAGATGATTACATTTTCGAAAAGTTCAATAACTATGGTCTTATCGCTTCTATATTCGTGTCAATCGCCATCATTGCCCTGGGTGCCGAAGTTTTTGCCAGCGACGGGGTCAAGATCGCTTCCGAATACGGTATATCAGCGGGTATCTCGGGATTAATTATCGCAATAGTCTCCGTTTCGCCGGAGATCATGACCGCCATCAAAGCGGCGAAGAACGATGAGATTCAACGTGTCGTCAATATCGCTATGGGGGCTTCAACGGTCTCTATTCTTTTAACGGTACCCATCTTGATGATGCTCGCTTATGCAAGCGGCATCCGTCTGACCCTAGCCTTTAACCCGCTGGAGATCGGCGCTTTGATTCTCACGATCATCCTTGCGTGGAAAACGACCGATGAGGGTCAGACGAACTACTTTGAGGGGATTTCGCATCTTATGTTCTTTATGGCATTTGCGATAATCGCTGCATACTACTAGAGATCATGATGAAAAGAGTTCTCTCTTTAGCCCTTTTGACACTCTTAAGCTGTGAACCGCTTAGGGCCGAAGAGAGAAAGTACAGCGTTAAACATGTTCCAAAAAGTATGAGCATCAAGACGAAAAAAGAGCGTTTTTTCTATCTTATGCTTCCCGCCGTCAATAAGGTTCACAATGCGTGGATGGTGCGGTATAAACGGATCAAGCTCCATATTGAGACACAAACGAACCTCGGCGAGGTAGAGATGCTCAAGAAGCGTTTTAAAGCACCTACCGACGAGATGCTGCTCCAAGCGCTCAAGCCGCATCCAAAGAGCATCGTTTTGGCACAAGCGGCTTTAGAGAGCTCTTGGGGGACATCCCGCTTTTTTACAAAAGCCTATAACGCCTTTGGCATGTGGAGCTCCGATGAAAACGAGCCTAGGATCGCAGCCAACGAGCAGCGCAACAGAACCCGCACCATCTGGCTTCGAAAGTATGAGAATCTCGATAGAAGCGTATGGTCCTACTTTTTTCTTATGGCTACAAGTACAAAGTTCAAAGAGTTTCGAGAGCTGAAAATGCAGACGAACGATCCTTTTGTTTTGATTCAAAAACTCGATAAATATGCAGAGATCGGCGAAGAGTATGTCAAACACATCGACAGCGTCATTCGTCATAACAATCTTACCAAATACGATAGAATCAAAAAGAAAAAGCATAAACAGAGTGCCGCACTCCCTAAAAAGGATCTGCCGCCGCCGCAATCTTCCCGCACGCTTCCTCAAACAGAGATGCCCAAGACTCAACTAAACGAAGTAAAAAATATAGAAGAGAGAAAGAAGAGCGCTCTTCAAGAGGAAGTAACGCCATCTTTAGATGAAGATTAATAGGTGCTCTTTGGCATGTGAAAATCAAACTCACATGCCGAATCTGAGTATTTAGCCGTTTACCTCTATCGCCTTTGCAATACGCAAAAGCGTATCCTCTTTGCCGATGATAGCCATCACGCTGTCAAGCCCCGGTCCGCTGAGTTTGCCTAAAAGCGCAATTCTCAGAGGCTGTCCTATTTTACCGAATCCGATCTGCATCTCATCCACCACCTCTTGCATCAAATGGTGATAGTCGCTTGGCAGATGGAGCGAATCCGCTTTGCTTACTTTATCGGCAAATGTTTTGAGTACATCGACCGCATCGGCTTTAAAGACCTTTGCAACCGCTTTTTCATCATAGCTTTGCGGCGCATGAATGATCTCATGCACCAATGCAACCATCTCTTTAAGCGTCTTTACACGCTCTTTGAGCGCATCAAGAAGGATCTCTTTTTTATCATGCGAAGAGAGCACGAGCCCATAGTCGTTTAATAGCTCTGCAAGCTCGCTATTAGGCGTGTTTTTAATATAGTGGGCATTGAGCCAATCGAGTTTTTCCACATTATAGATCGAAGCCGATTTGTTGATATCTTTTGGATTGAAATACTCGATCATCTCATCCATCGAGAATATCTCCTGATCTCCATAGCTCCATCCAAGACGCACAAGGAAGTTCAAAAGTGCTTCAGGCTTGTACCCCATCTCTTTATAGGCCATGACATCGGTCGCACCGTCGCGTTTAGAGAGTTTTTTACCCTCATGATTGTGGATCATCGGAACATGAAAAAATTTCGGAATATCAAACCCGAGCGCTTCATAAACGACGATCTGTTTTGGAGTATTGGAGAGGTGGTCATCCCCGCGGATAACGTCAGTCACACCCATAAGCGCATCATCGACGGCCACGACAAAGTTATAGGTCGGGCTCTTGTCCGAACGGGCGATGATAAAATCATCCAAAATATCTTCGACATTAAAAGTGATACTCCCTTTAATACCGTCGTGAACCGTGATCACTCCGCTCTGCGGGGCTTTTATACGGATGACGGGTGCTACACC
>JACXUD010000077.1 GCA_014764025.1 Campylobacterota bacterium
AAAAACGGCATGTGAAAATCAGCGCTCGACTATCACGGCCGTGCCGCTGAGCAGATCGTGCAGGGCCCGTTTATCCTCTCTTAAAAGCGGGATGATAAAGCCGATGATGAAGATGAGTGAAATAAAATAGCCGATAAAACGTAGGCTCAGCTTCAAATAGGATGCCCGTTGAAAGGTCACGGCATCGACCACTTTTAGGGATGCGAACTTTTTACCCGGCGTCTGACCGCTTCGTCTCCACAGCACGACGTGCGCACCCATGATAAGCAGAATCTGCACGATGGATGCCATAGGATTAGGCTTGTGCTCAAGTGCCTTTTGATCCTGGACGATCACGTCAAGCGCACCCGCGCTCTTTGTCTCTTGATATCCAAAGAGGATCATTATCACCAGCGCAACGGGGAGGCCTATCATAAAAATATCTGTCACAAAAGCTTTGAGCCTTGAGAGGTAAGGGGCGTAGATAACCCTCTCTTGCGCTTTGCGGCTCTCTTGTTTTGGTCGTTTTTTCAGTTCTCGAAATCTCATGACGCAATTTTAGCCTAATTCCGACCCCTCGGAGATTAAAAAACTTGGTGACTATCTATTTACTTAGCATTTACTTATAATAAATATAATTTTGCATCTCAATTATGTTTTCCCCCTTTCATAAGCGAGAATTTATACTCCTATACACTATACATTAGCTAGGCTTTCTCCCCTTTTTTTGCCTAGCTATATGATACAATCCAAAAATGAAACAGATTCTTCTCACGACACTCAACGCGCGCTACACGCACACCTCTTTGGCGCTTCGCTATCTTTTGGCAAATCTTCACGAGCTTCAAGAGAGTGCGCAGATCCAAGAGTTCACCATCAACGATGCAATCCAAAGCGTCGCCGAAGCGATTTTAGCCGCCAAACCCCGCATTATCGGCATCGGGGTCTATATCTGGAACGCCAAAGAGACGCACGAGCTGATTCATATCCTTAAAAAGGTCGCTCCTGAGATCATCATCGTTCTCGGCGGGCCGGAGGTCTCCCACGAACCCTTTCGCGTTGACTTTTCACATGCCGACTATATCATTCAAGGCGAGGGCGAAGTGAGCTTCTATCAGCTCTGCCGCGATATTTTAGCTTCTCACATGCCAAATGAACGCACAATCAAGGCCAAACTTCCATCGCTTAAAACACTTGAACTCCCGTACGCTTTTTATACCGACGAAGATATACAAAACCGCTACATCTACGTCGAAAGTTCACGCGGCTGCCCTTTTTTGTGTGAGTTCTGTCTCTCGAGTATCGACGAGAGGGTGCGCAGTTTTCACATGCCGACACTTTTAAAAGAGTTTGAAAAGCTTTGGGTGCGCGGGGCTCGAAACTTCAAGTTCATCGACCGCACATTTAACATCAACATCAAAACGGCCAACGATATTTTAGACTTCTTTTTAGCCAAAGAGCCGCCCTATTTTGCGCACTTTGAGGTGATCCCCGATCACTTTCCCGACTCTATCAAAGCGAAGATCAAACGCTTTTCACATGCCGCGCTGCAGCTAGAGATCGGGATTCAGACGCTTAACCCCCAAATTGCCGAGAATATCTCGCGCCCTTTGAAGCTGGAGAAGATCAAAGAGAACATCGCCTATTTAGAGAACGAGACCGAGGCACACATGCACCTTGACCTTATCGTAGGACTGCCGGGCGAGAGTCTGGAGAGCTTCGGCGCCAATCTCGATGCACTCGTAGCGCTGAGCAAAAGCGAGATACAGATAGGCATCTTAAAAAAGCTCTCGGGCACCTCTATCAACCGCCACGATATCGAACACGGCATGGTCTATAGCGACATTCCGCCCTACGACATCCTTAAAAATGATCTGCTTAGCTTTGAAGATATCATGATAATGAAGCGTTTTGCTCGTTTTTGGGACCTCTTCTACAACAGCGGCAACTTCAAAAACTCGACCCCACTGCTGTGGAAAAACGACTCGGTCTATAAGAGTTTTTACGATTTTGGCATGTGGATATACGGCCAAACACTCGCAACCCACAAGATATCGCTCGAGCGCCAAAGCGAACTCCTCTTTAGCTATCTCTGCGACGTCAAGCACCTCCCAAAGAGCGAGGCCGCTTCGGCGCTCATCAATGATATCGCTAGACTCAAAGGGCGCGCTATTCCGGCTTACCTCAAACCATATTCACATGCCATAACCGTCGATGCGCAAAGCGGAAGCTCGGGATTTAATAAAAGGCAAATCTGATATAATCTTTGCCATGAAAAGACTCCTCTTGGCTCTCGTACCGGCTCTGTTGTCACATGCGCTCGATGCGCAGGAGCCCTACGTGGACAAAGAGACACTCAGTGCCATAGAGACCAAATACAAGGTGTTCGCCAAGAAGCGTTTCTTCTTTTTACAGCAGATGCTCGATAGCGTCGAACACGCCACAGAGCTTGAGAAGCTAAATGCCGTGAACGACTTCTATAACGAGGTGCGCTACGCCTCGGATATCAAAACCTATAACGAAAAGGACTACTGGGCGACCCCGTGGGAGTTCTTGGGCAAAGACCTGGGTGATTGCGAAGATTACGTCATCTCCAAATACTTCGCGCTGCGCTATTTGGGCATAGAGGCATCCAAGCTCTACTTCACCTATGTCAAATCGACCAACTTTGAAGAGCCGCACATGGTTCTGACCTACTTCGAGACGCCAAAATCCGAACCGCTCATTCTAGACAACATCAACAAACGCATCTTTAGCGCCTCCAAGCGCACCGACCTCAAGCCGATCTATAACTTCAACGGCGAGCTTCTCGGCCAAAGCAAATCCTCTAAAGAGAAGTCCCACAAAAAGTGGGATGAGCTCCAACTCAACATGAAAAGGAAAAAAATATGACACTCTTTAAACAAATAGCCCTGCTTCTCTCACTCTTTTTAATGACCATCCTTGCCGCGGTGATGCTGCTAAACTTCAAGAACGCCAACGAATCGGTGCAGTCGCGCCTCTATGAGGACGCCAAGAATACCGCTTCAAGCCTGAGCCTCTCACTGGGAACGGCAGGGGGCGACATCTCGGTGATGTCAACGATGATCAACGCCAACTTTGATAGCGGCAACTACAGCTACATCTCGCTCGTGGACACCGAGGGCAACCTCCTTTTCGAGCGCAAAAGCAAAGGCGATCTTAAAGAGGTGCCGATGTGGTTCATCAACCTCATCAAGATCGAAGCGCCTCAAGCAGCTGCGAACGTCTCGGCGGGATGGAGCATCGTCGGCACGCTCAACGTTCAAAGCGATGGCTCATACGCCTATCTTCAGCTCTACAAGAGCCTCAAAGAGCTGCTCATCTCGTTTGGGATCATCACGATTATCGGCCTTGTCGTGCTCAATCTTCTGCTAGCCGCCATCCTTAAGCCGCTTAGCCGTGTGCGCCTTCAAGCAGAGGCGCTTATGCGCAACGAGTTCATCATTCAAGAGAAGATACCCTTCACCAAAGAGCTGCGCGATACGGTGCTGGGGATGAACGCGATGGTCGCAAAGGTCAAGGCGATGTTCGACAAAGGCAACGAGGAGCTCAAGCGCCAAAAAGAGCGCGAATATACGGACAGCCTGACAAAGCTCAAGAACCGCAAATACTTCATCGATAAACTTCCGGAATTCTTAAAGATAGACGCCGCAAACAAAGGGGGTGTCAATATCCTCATGGGTCTTGGCGGCGTCATAGAGGCCAACGAGAAGATAGGGCATAAAGAGGTCGATGCGCTCTTTGTAAGAATGGCCCAAATCCTGCAAGCCTACGGAAGCAATTTTGAGGGCTCGATCGTCGCGCGCCTCAACGGTACGGAGTTTACCCTCTTCATACCCGATTGCGATATTTCACATGCCACGGAGGCGGCAAAAGAGCTGCAACGAAGCGTGCAAGAGGCGATCATGGAAGCGGGGCTCGCGTGTGATGAGACCTACCCTGCGCTTGGGGTCTATGAGTACCACCACAAAGAGAGCGTTGCGGAGTTCTTGGCTCACTGCGACAACGCTTTGACCCAAGCAAAATTCGACGACAACCACTTTCATGCCGACAGAGCCGACACCGCGCTTGATATCATGGGCAAAGACGCATGGCGCGAGAGCATCTTGGGAGCGCTGGAGTCCAACGGCTTTAGCTTCGTCTCTTGGAAGGCCGTCGATACGAAAGCAAAAAAGGTCGCCCACAACGTCCTCTCTATCACCATGAAGACAAAAGAGGGCACGACCTACTCCTACGGGCAGTTCATGGCTTCTGCCAACCAGGTCGGCCTGAGTGCGAAGATATACCACCATGTGCTCGAGATGCTCTACAGAGCGCCCGATATGCGCCTTCTAAACCAGACCTGCTCACTGCGCCTCTCGTATGAGTACCTCAACTCCACCAACACCTTCCATGAGCTCAGCACTCTCTTTAAATCACATGCCAAAAAGCTCCACTTCAAACTTATCATAGAGCTTCCCGACAAACTTCTGCGCAAACACTCAGAATTGATGCTGGAGTACAAAGAGCTCTTTGAAAAAAACGGCATAGAAGTGGGGATATTCGAGTTTATCGGCGAGAGCAGCGACTACGGCTACCTCAGTGATCTGCGTCCGGTCTATATCAAGGCAGAAGCCTCATACTTTTTAAATCAGAGCAGCGAATCTTTGGGTGCGCTCAAGCTCATTACCCAGAGTGCGGGCATCTCGCTCATCGCCGCAAGCGTGATGGATATGGCGACGCTTCAGGAGCTGCAAAGAAGAGACATCCACACCATCCAGGGTAAAGCGGCCGATATGGTCTCGCTTGGCTAACCTCTGCTTTGAAGCCCGAGGTTTATCGCCATGTCGATAGAGCTTGCGTGCTCTTTATTGGCTTTTCGTAGCTCTTTGTCTAGGCGCAGAACAAGCGCCGAAGAGCTGTGCGGGTGCGCGAAGAGCGCAGCGATGACCTCTTCGTAAAGAAGCATATCCTCTATCTGAAGATGATACTTGATAATGAGCTCCACCGCCTCTGAGAGCTCCTCTTTTGTGCTCTTTTGATGACGCACGATCTCTAATATCTCCTCCATGGAGCGATAGTCGCTTGGCATCTTGAGGCTCTCCTCTTCGCTTTTTTGCAGCGCTTTTGAACGCTTGAAATAGAGAAACAGCAAAAGCCCCAAGATAGCTATAAAGAGTGCGATCGAAGCAATAAGTGATAGTAGGCTCATTCATAAAGTCTTTGTTTTAAATATCTTTTGGCTAATATAATACCCAATTATTACTAAGAGGATATGAGAGATGTATGGCATAGAGTACTCAAGACCCGAAGTAGTCCTTTTGCAAGAGAGCGGAATCGGTGTTGCAGAGGTGGCGGCTCGCACCTGCTACGACTCGTTTAAAAACAGCGAGAACGAGACGATCGTTAATATCGAGCACACGCTGCCCGACAAGGCTCATCGTATGCAGATCAACGCCATCGAGGAGTCGGCACTTCTAGATGATCTTGCCTGGACCTACTTCCATCACTCTATTCTAGAGCACTCGACGCTGAGCTTCTTGGTGCGCGGCACAAGCCGCGGCGTGCTTCAAGAGCACGCACGCCACCGTATTCAGGCTATCTCGGTACGCTCGACGCGCTACACGATGAGCTCCGTGCTCAATGCCTACGTCGCTTCGCTCGGTACGGATAACCCAAAAGAGTTCTTTATCGCCAAGATACTCTCGTTCAATATGCTCGTCACTACAAACGAGGCCTATAACCGCCTCGAGATAGGTGCGATGTTTGACAAGCTCGAGTATCAAAGAGGCGTGGTGGATGAGTTTTATGAACTCGCCGTCGCCAAAAGCTCGCTCCCTCTTTTAGAGGAGCTTAGCGGCGAAGAGCTCTTTCGCGCGTTAGAGAGCGGCAAGAAGAAGCGCAACGTCGGAGATGCCTTCAAACATATCGTCAGTGATAATTGGAAGGTAGATATGGTCGTGACATTTAATCTGCGAAGCCTCAAAAACTACTTCTCGCTTCGCGACAGCGGTGCCGCATATTTTCAGATACGCTGGCTTGCCGAGGAGATGAAACGAGCTACACCTAGCAAATATCTTGATCTTATCATCAAGCAAAAATAGGAGATCTTATGTCTAAATATCTACTTGGGCTCGCGCTCTTCTTTAGCGGCTGTTCATACTTTACCATCAACGGTTCGATGTGCGATCAGATAGCATCCGACCCGCACGCCACCGTGCCAAAAGAGTGCAGAAACTACGACGAAGAGGCCGCGACGAAAGCGACCAACAACACAAAAACAAACCAAAGCAGCTCGGATGAGGATATCATCAAATTTCAAAAGAGCCAAGAGTAAAAATTAAAGGATAAGAATGCCATTAGAGAGAGATTTAACTGCAAGAAGCGGCGGAGCGTGTGAGCTTTGCGGCAGCAGCGAGGGTATAAGCGCCTATGAAGTAAAACCGTCCGACGGCACGGCCGATAAGGCGGTGCATCTTTGCGCAACATGTAAGGGCCAAATAGAGAGCAACGAGCTTGACGAGATGCACTTCAACTGCCTTAACGACGCAATGTGGAGCCAAGTACCGGCCGTTCAAGTGCTCTCATACAGACTCCTCAACCAATTGGGACGCCAAGATCTCGTAGAGATGATGTACCTTGAAGATGACGTAAAAACATGGGCAGAAGCGGGCATGAACAGCGGCGAAGCGGTCGTGCATAAAGACTGCAACGGCGTCGTGCTTCAGGCGGGCGACACCGTCGTCATCATGAAAGACCTCGAGGTCAAAGGTGCAGGATTCACCGCAAAACGCGGCACGGCCGTGCGTAACATCTCTTTGCCGCACGATGACGCAACGCACATCGAAGGACGTGTCAACGGCACAAAGATCTTCATCTTAACACAGTATCTCAAAAAACAGTAACGATGAGCTTCGCGCCGGATCACCGTTTCTTCTCTATCGAGAGCGACTTTCGCAACCCCTATGCAAGGGATCGCGACCGCGTCATCCACTCGGGGAGCTTTCGCAATCTCGAGTACAAAACACAGGTCTTTTTAAACAGCGAGGGGGATTTTTTCCGCACCCGCCTCACCCACTCTATCGAGGTCTCGCAGATCGCGCGCTCTATCACCTCGCAGCTCGCTCTTAGCGAATCGCTTGCAGAGGCTATTGCCCTCTCGCACGACCTTGGCCACACCCCTTTTGGACATATCGGCGGCGATACGCTCGATGAGTGCCTCAAAGAGGATGGCTTTAACAACGGTTTCGAGCACAACTTCCAAAGCTTTCGCGTCGTCTCAAGCCTTGAGAAGCGCTATAAGAGTTTTGACGGCCTCAACCTCACCTTTGCCACGCTTGAGGGGATTTTAAAGCACTCCTATCCATACAAAAAGAGCTTCTTGCCTGCATGGATAGATGAGCGTTTTAATCTAGAGACCCACCCGAGCATCGAAGCGATGATCGTCGATCGTGCCGATGAGATCGCCTATATCAGCCACGATATCGACGACGGTATCCATGCGGGGCTTATCAGTTTTGATGATCTGCGAGAGAGCGAGCTTGTCCAAGAGATACTTGCAAAGGTCAATGCCGAGGGGATCCGCGAAGATGAGGATGAGATGTTTCGCTACCGCTTTAGTTCACACCTTATCAACCACCTCGTCTATTCGCTTTTGGAGTTCTCTGCGCCAAAGATCACATGCCAAAGCACTATTTGCGCAACACTTCCATGCCGTGAAGAGATACCCGTAGGTTTTGACGCAGCTCTTGAGACCAAGATAAAAAAACTCAAAAAGATCCTCTTTGTCAAACTCTATCAGCACAAGAATATCGTTCGCCGCATGTATGCAGGGAGCCAAGCTATAAAAGGGCTCTACAAAGGGCTTATGGATGAACCCAAAATGCTGCCCAAATTCTTTTACCACCAATTAGAGACTCGAAATAAACACCGTGTAGTGGCCGACTACATCGCCAGCATGAGCGACCGCTATGCACTCAACTTCTTTAACGAGATGTACGGGAAAATCTAGATCATCCTATTCACTTGCCAAAAAGAGTATTCAAAACGCTTTTGCTTTCATGTACCATAAGCTAAAAGAGGAGACCGTATGAGGATAGTTTTTTGGCTCTTTTGCACACTCGGGCTTGCTTTTGCACAAGAGGTGCCAAAAAAAGAGCTTCTTGAGCGTATGGTAGAGCCAAAGCTCACCGCAGAGAGTGCTTTTTTGAATCAAGCCGATATCAAAGGCTCGTCGGGCGGCGTGAGCGTAATGAAAAACCGCATTCGCATCAATAACGAATTTGCTTCGCTCAGCTACACCCGATGGGATTTTCACTGGAACGGCGTGGAGTCTTTGGACTTCTCAGACAAAATTCACATGCCTATAAAAGCCCTCCAAACCCTAGAGG